>JAEZHS010000316.1 GCA_023436825.1 Pseudomonadota bacterium
GAAACGGGGTCCGCGGGCAAGAAAATGGAAAGCACGGCAATGGCAGCCGAACGAACTCAGAATCTCCAGGACACCTTCCTCAATCACGTCCGCAAGGCAAAGATTCCGCTCACGATTTTTTTGGTGAACGGCGTCAAGCTTCAGGGCGTTGTGACATGGTTCGATAATTTCTGCGTCCTGTTGCGTCGGGACGGGCATTCGCAGCTTGTCTACAAGCACGCGATCTCGACCATCATGCCGGTCACGCCGGTGCAGCTGTTCGACGGCGACAAGGCCGACGCAGCGGGCTGATTTGAGCGAAAACCACGAGCTGAACGGACACGACAGGAGCAAGCGCAAGGCCGAGGATACCGCCCGGCCGCGGATGGTGGCGGCCGTGCTGTCACCGTATGCACCGACCGTGCATCGCGAGGAGCGCGATCGTGACGCCAAGCTCGAGGAGGCGGTGGGTCTGGCCCGCGCCATCGATCTCGATGTGCGTCTGGCCGAGACTGTCCCGCTGCGCCGTGTCACCCCGGCCACGCTGATCGGCAAGGGCGTGGTCGAGCGCATGAAGGAGAACGTCAAGGAGCAGGGAATCGGCCTGGTCGTCGTCGATGACCGGCTGACGCCCGTGCAGCAGCGCAATCTCGAGAAGGCGCTGGACGCCAAGGTCATCGACCGCACCGGTCTCATCCTCGAGATCTTCGGAGCGCGCGCCCGTACGCACGAAGGCCGCCTGCAGGTCGAGCTGGCGGCGCTCGACTATCAGCGCGGCCGCCTGGTGCGGTCGTGGACCCACCTGGAACGCCAGCGCGGCGGCTTCGGCTTCCTGGGCGGCCCCGGCGAATCGCAGATCGAGATCGACCGCCGCCTGATCGGCGAGCGCATCGTGCGCATCAAGCGCGACCTCGAAGGCGTGCGCCGCACGCGCGCCGTCAACCGCGCCGGACGGCGCAAGGCGCGCCTGCCGACGGTGGCGCTGGTCGGCTACACCAACGCCGGCAAGTCGACGCTGTTCAATCGCCTGAGCGGCGCGGCCGTGATGGCCAAGGACCTGCTGTTCGCCACGCTCGATCCGACCATGCGGTCGATCAAGCTGCCCAACGGCAAGCCCTGCGTGATCTCCGACACGGTCGGCTTCGTGTCCGACCTGCCAACGCACCTGGTCGAGGCCTTTCGCGCCACCCTCGAGGAGGTGCTGGAAGCCGACCTGATCGTGCATGTCCGCGACATCGCCCATCCCGACAGCGAGCAGCAGCGCGCCGACGTTGAGGCCGTGCTGCACGACCTCGGCGTCATCGAGGAAGGGGGAGGGCGGCCGATCATCGAGGCGCTGAACAAGATCGATGCCTTGCCGGCCGACGTCCGCGGTCGCCTGGAGACGCGGTCGCACACCGGCGCCGAGCGCGCCCGGCAGTATCCGGTCTCGGCCATGACCGGGGAGGGCGTCGACCAGCTCCTGGAGGCGATCAGCGCGTTCCTCGGTCGCGCCGGCGAGGCGCGCGAGGTCGAGGTGCCGCTTTCCGACGGCGCCACGATCGCCTGGCTCTACCGCCATGGCGAGGTCCGAAGCCGCCACGACGAGGGCGAGATCGCGCGACTGACGGTCGCGCTCGATGCGGCCGCGTCGGCGCAATTCGAACGCCGCCTCGCGCGTTGACACTGGGCTTCCCGGATACCTATAAGCGGCCCAGTCCAGACGAAGGAAAGACCATGAAATTCAAGCCTTTGCACGATCGGCTGCTGCTCAAGCCGATGTCCGCCGAGACCAAGACCAAGGCCGGAATCATCATTCCCGACACCGCCCAGGAGAAGCCGATGCAGGGCGAGGTCGTGGCGGTCGGCAAGGGCAAGCGGTTGGAGGACGGCCGTCTGCAGGCGCTCGACGTCAAGGTCGGCGACAAGGTCCTGTACGGCAAGTGGTCGGGCACCGAGGTCAAGCTCGGCGGCGTCGAGCACGTGATCCTGAAGGAAGAGGACCTGTTCGGCGTCGTCGGCTGACGACATGCTGAGCTCGGCCGATGCTGAGCGAGTCGGCGAGCTGATGCGCGAGACGGCAGCGGCTGAATTGCTGCCGCGCTTCCGCGTCCTCGCCAAGGAAGACATCCGCATGAAGCGGCCCGGCGACGTCGTCACCGTGGCCGACGAGGCGTCCGAGCAGAGACTCGCGGTTGGCCTCGCCGGCATCCTGCCCGGCGTGCCGGTCGTCGGCGAGGAGGCGGTCGAGGCGGAGCCGGGGCTGGTCGACCTGATCGCCCGGCCGGGCGAGACTTGCTGGGTCGTTGATCCGCTCGACGGCACCGCCAACTTCGCATCCGGCAAGGACCGCTTCGCCATGATCGTCTGCCTGGTGCACGACACCGTGGCGGTAGGCGGCTGGATACTCGACGTGCCGCGCGGGACCATGGCGATGGCGCTGAAGGGGCAGGGCGTCACGCTCGATGGCACGCCGGTCAGACGGTCCAAGCCGGCGCGGCCGCCGATCGGTTTCGTCGGCTACAAGGTCAAGAAGGAGTTCGACCGCCAGCTTCCGCCGGCCAGGCGGCGCACGCTGGGACGCGTGTCTACGCTGAACTGCGCCGGTGCGGAGTATCTGGAGGTCCTGGCGGGTCGCGCGGACTTCAACCTCTATCGCATGACCAAGCCGTGGGACCACGCCGCAGGAACGCTGATGGTGGCGGAGGCGGGCGGCGAGGCACAGCGCTTCGATGGCAAGCCCTACACGGCCGCCCAGCCCATCAACAGCGGGCTGATCACGGCCATCCATCCGCAGACCCTGGCCCAGGTCCGTGAGCTGTTCGAGGCGGTGCGCATGCCGCTGTTGGCAGGATTGCCCGGCTCATAGTCTTCATCTTCCGGACCGCGCGCGTCCTCG
>JAEZHS010000018.1 GCA_023436825.1 Pseudomonadota bacterium
ACCGCGAGCAGCAGCGCAAGACGGCGACGCGCAAGCTGCGCCTGCCCGGCAAGCTCGCCGACTGCTCCAACAGCGCGGCCGAAGGCACCGAGATCTTCCTGGTCGAGGGCGATTCGGCGGGCGGCTCTGCCAAGGCCGCACGCAACCGCGAGACCCAGGCGATCCTGCCGCTGCGCGGCAAGATCCTGAACGTGGCCAGTGCCTCGGCCGACAAGCTGCGCGAGAACCAGGAGGTCCAGGACCTGATCCAGGCCCTGGGCTGCGGCACCGGCGCCCACTACAACGACGACCGGCTGCGCTACGAGCGGGTCATCATCATGACCGACGCCGACGTCGACGGCGCCCACATCGCCTCGCTGCTGATGACGTTCTTCTATCGCGAGATGCCCAAGCTGATCGAGCACGGCCATCTCTTCCTCGCCCAGCCGCCGCTCTACCGCATCAGCAGGGGCGGACAGACCGAGTATGCCCGCGACGACGCCCACAAGGACGAGCTGATCCGCGATGTCTTCAACGGCGCCAAGGTCGAGATCACACGCTTCAAGGGACTGGGCGAGATGCAGTCCGTGCATCTGCGCGAGACCACGATGGACGTGACCAAGCGCACCCTGCTCAAGGTCGACATACCGACTGCAGCCGACGCCGATGCGCGTCGCGAGGCGATGAAGACCTCGACGCTGGTCGAGAACCTGATGGGCCGCAAGCCGGAGAAGCGCTACGCCTTCATCCAGGAACACGCGAAATTCGCCCGCGACCTCGACGTGTAAGAGGCCTTACATCTCTCTGACAGGCCACGCGAATGTGAGGCGAGGCGGCGAGCCGACGCCGTAGGATGCAGGCCTTCGACAGGAGGACGTGCATGCGATTGCGCAGCAAGCTCATCTCCTCTCTTCTGGCGTTGACCGCATTGTCGTCGGCCGCGTCCGCGGCGGTGATCGGCGGCTCGTACTACGCCCCGCAGTACGATTATGCGGAGTTCTTCGCCGCCACCGACGGCCGCTACTTCCAGGTGGTTCTCTACGGCGCCCCGTCTCTCCCAGGGTTCGCGCCGAACGATGTGGCGAATGCCCTGCTGCCACTCATGCAAGCCGCCAAGCCGCGTCCGGCGCTCACCTTCACCTACGCCGATCCGCCGGAACGGCCGCGTCCCTACTACCGGCTGGTCCTGACCTTTGATCCCGCGCTTGACTATGCCTCGAGCCAAGTGTGCGCCGGCGCGCCGCCGCGCTTCAGGCAGGGGAGTCCGGGCCTGTTCTATGTGTTCGCCGTCTATTGCCGAAACGACCAGGTGCTGACGGAGACGACGGCCTGGACAGCGGCGAGCGCCCCCAACGATCCGCGGATCGGCGACCTGTTCCGCCAGCTGTTCCCGGTGCTCTTCCCCGATTCCATCTACCGGCACCTCAACGGCATGCCCAATCGCCGCTAATCGGGACGGATTTCACGGTTTCCTGAGCGTACCTTCCGGCTCACACCGGAGGAACGTGGTAAGATGGGTTCGCGAGGAACGTATCTGCAGGAGTCGTGAAAGATGCAATTGCCACGTAAGATTACGGTCGCGCTGCTGGGGTTGCTCAGCTTTCCCGCAGCCGCCCTGGCAGCCGTGATCGGCGGCACCTATTACGCTCCGCAGTACGACTATCGGGAATTCTTCGCCGCAGCGGACGGCCGGAACTTCCAGGTCATCCTGTACGGCACCGCCGCCCTCCCCGGCGTCGATCCCGCCACGGTGGCGCGCGATATCCTACCGGTGATGCAGGCGGCCAAGCCGCGGCCGGCGCTCACCTTCACCTATGCCGATCCGCCCGAACGGCCGCGTCCCTACTACCGGCTGGTCCTGACCTTCGATCCCGCCAACGACTACGGGTCGAACTCGGTGTGCGCCGGCCTGCCGCCGCGCTTCAAGCCGGGCCGCCCGGGCGTCTTTTACGTCTTCGCCGTCTACTGCCGGAACGACCAAGTACTGTCAGAGACGACAGCGTGGACTGCCGCGAACAGTCCGACCGATCCGCGCATCGACGAACTGTTCCGCCAGCTGTTCCAGGTGATCTGGAGCGACTCACCTGCCCTGCGTCCGCAGATCGGCGGCAGCGACCGGCGTTAGCGCCAATTTCCAACTTGAGGCTTGATTAGGGGGCCTGGTCTGATTTCCACTCCTCCTCCCTGTTGAGGAGTGGAAATGCAGTCGCTCAAGGATCGGCATGTCGTGGTCACCGGCGGAACCGGCGCGCTGGGTTCGGCCGTGGTGAAGGCCTTCATCGAGGCGGGCGCCACCTGCCACATCCCGGCGATCGAGAGCACGCCGCCGACGGGTCACCTGCCCGACAGCAAGCAGATCGAGGTCGTCCCCAGCGTCGACCTGTCGAGCGAGGCCTCGGTCGACGCCTTCTACGCCAAGCTGCCGCCGCTGCATGCCGTCGTGAATATCGCCGGCGGCTTCGCCTATGCGCCGATCGCCGACAGCGCGGCCAAGGTGCTGCAGCAGCAACTCTCGATGAACGTCGTTTCCTGCGCGCTGAGTTGCCGCGCCGCCGTCGCCAATTTCCGCAAGGCCGGAAAAGGCGGCCACATCGTCAACATCGCGGCCCGCCCCGCCCTCAATCCGCGCCAGGGCGCCAACATGACCGCGTACACCGCCTCCAAGGCCGCCGTCGCGGCCTTCACCGTGGCGCTGGCCGAGGAGCTGAAGAACGAGGACATCTCGGTGATCGCCCTCGCGCCCTCGACCATTGACACTCCGGCCAACCGCAAGGACATGCCGACCGCCAAGCACGACAGCTGGGTCAAGCCCACGGCCATCGCCGAGCTGATCGTGGCGCATTGCAGCCTGTCGGAGACGATCAATTCCGGCGTGCTGATGCCGGTGTACGGGAAGGCTTGATCCACAGGGATGCTCTGCTAACCAGACGGCCATGGCCGCCTGGTACCAGTTCGCCGACTTCTTCCTGTCGCGCCTCGACGCGGAGGCCGCCCATGGACTTGCGCTCAGGGCTCTGAAGACAGGCCTGCTGCCGGCCGACCGGCGAGCCGACGCGCCCTCGCTCGCGGTGAAGGTCTGGGGGCGTACCCTGCCCAATCCCATCGGGTTGGCGGCGGGCTTCGACAAGAACGCCGAGGTCCCTGACGCCCTGCTCGACATCGGCTTCGGCCTGGTCGAGATCGGCAGCGTCACGCCGCGGCCGCAGGAGGGCAATCCGCGCCCTCGCCTGTTCCGCCTGCCCGAGGATCGCGGCGTCATCAACCGCATGGGCTTCCCCGGCC
>JAEZHS010000032.1 GCA_023436825.1 Pseudomonadota bacterium
TCCGGACCGCGCGCGTCTCGCGCGCCGCATGAGTGCGCGGGGACGCGTGCGGTCCGGAAGAGCATGAGCGCTTCAATCACCGATATCCCGTCGTGTCGGCGGGTTTGCCGGCGTCCTGGACCTCGACGACGTAGCGCCAGGCGTCGGGCCGGCTGCCGTCGAGGTCGGTGAAGCCGTAGACCTTGGCGAGTCCGCCGCTGGAGAGCGACTGGCCGTGCCAGCGCATGCGCTCCGGATCCCGGGCGAGGGCGGCCACGGCGCGGCCGACGAAATGCGGCGTCTCGGTGATGGCGAAATGCGGCTGGCGCTCGATTGCATCGCGCCAGTTGGCCTCGCTCACCCGGTAGGCGTCGAGCATGGCCTCCGAGCGCAGCCAACCCGGCGTCAGCGACACCACGGTCGCGCCGCGCCCCTCGAGCTCGTGTGCCAGCGCGAAGGCCACGCGGTCGATCGCGCCCTTGCACAGGTCGTAGAAGAACGAGACGCGGTAGTGCTCGGCGTTGTAGTCGCGCGTGCCGTCGTTGACCTCGACCACGAGGGCGCCGCGCTGGCGCAGCATCAGAGGCAGGGCAAAGTGGCTGGTGATGACGTGCGTGTCGACGGCGCGATGGAACAGGCGCAATCCCTCTTCCAGGTCGGACTCCCACACCGTCTTGCTCCACTCCATGCGGGTGAGGCCGAAGATGTCGTTGACCAGGATGTCGAGCCGTCCCTGCTCACGCTCGATGCGGTCGACCAGCGCGCGCACCTCGGCCGGCACGAGATGGTCGACGCGGACCGCAATGCCATGGCCGCCGGCCTTGTCGACCAATGAGGCCGTCTCCTCGACGGTCTCCGGCCGGTTCATCTCCGAACGCCGCCCCTCGCCCGAGCGACCGGTGCAGTAGACGGTGGCGCCGGCCGCCCCCAGCTCGACGGCGATGCCGCGCCCCGCACCGCGCGTGGCTCCGGCGACAAGGGCGACTTTGTCCTTTAGAGAGGCTGCCATGGTGTCCTCCATTTCTGTCGTCTACGCCAACGAACCCTGCCTCGACGTCGACGCGTTCTGCCGCGTGCTGCTCGAGTCCGGCCTCGGCGCCACACGACCGACCGGCGACCGGCCACGCATGCAGCAGATGCTCGACCAGGCCGACCTTGTCGTCACGGCCCGCCTCGACCGGCTCGACCGTGCGCTGGTCGGCGTCGCACGCTCGATCACCGATTTCTCCTGGTGCTGCTACCTCTCCGAACTCGCGGTCTCCTCCGACGCGCAGGGCCTCGGCGTCGGCAAGGGCCTTTTGGACGAGACGCGCCGACTGCTCGGGCCGCAGTCAGCCTGGTCCTGGCGTCGATGCCGGAGTCCGTCGGCTTCTACGAACGCATCGGCATGCCGCGGCAGCCCGACGCCTTCTGGTTCAAGCGCCGCGAATAGTCAGTAGCCGGCGGAACGATCGACGACCTCCTTGAGCGGCGCGCCGTCGAGGAAGCGGCCGAGATTGTCGACGAACAGGCGGGCGACGAAGCGGTCGCGCTGCGGATGCGGACCGCCGATATGCGGCAGCACGATGATGCCGTCGGTGGTCCAGAACGGATGCTCCGAGGGCAACGGCTCCTGGCGGAAGACGTCGAGCAGGGCGCCGGCGATCTTCTTCGCCTTCACGGCGGCGATGAGATCGTCGTCCTTGATGATGTGGCCGCGGCCGAAGTTCAGCAGCCAGGCCGAGGGCTTCATCTTCGCGAGCCGCGCTGCGTCGATGAAGTTGTCGGTCTCCGGAGTGGCCGGCAGCAGGAGCAGCACGAAATCGGACTGCGCCAGAACCTCGTCGGTGCGCGAGGCCGGCAGCACCTCGTCGACATTCGGCATCGGCCCCACGCGCCGCTTGGTGCCGATCACGCGCATGCCGAGTGCCGCAGCGATGCGTGCCACCTCCGCGCCGATCGCGCCCAGTCCCAGGATGCCCAGCGTCTTGCCGGTCAGCGGCTGGGCCACGGTGTGCACCCACTTCGACTGTTTCTGGTGGTCGGCGACCGTCCGGTATGGCTTGGCGACATGGAACAGCGCGCCGATGATGTTCTCCGGCATCGATTCGGTGTGCGTGCCGCGCGCACAGGTGAGCGTGAGATCCGTCGGCAAGTCGGGCAGCGCCAGCCAGCCTTCGACGCCCGCGCTCATCGCCTGCGCCCAGCGCAGCTTGGGCATGCTGGGCAGCAGGCCCGGCGGCACGCCGCCCGCCATCAGCGCCTCGGTGCGCGCGAGCTGCTCGGCCGAGGGCTTGTCCTTGCGCGGCAGCGTTTCGATCGCCACGCGATCGGCAAGCCCCGCCGCCTTGATGGCGTCGAGATAAGCGGCGGTCTGATCGGTCCACAGCAGGACATGCGCGCGATTGGTCACGGGGCTGGCTCCGGTCTTCGGGTGAGGCCGGTACGGTAGCGGATCAAGGGCGCGTTTCAACAGTAACGCCTCACCCTGAGGAGCACCGCGGAGCGGTGCGTCTCGAAGGGTGGGCAGCATCAAGACTGTGGCCCACCCTTCGAGACGGCGCTACGCGCCTCCTCAGGGTGAGGTGGTACTTAAATCGATCAGCGCCAGACCGAGCTCGGGGCGCTTGCGGCGGCGCAGCCGGGCCGGCGTCTCGATGATGGTGATCTCCAGCGTCGGCCGCACGATGCCGCTCAGGAAATGGCCGCCGCGCGTCGTGCCATCGCTCATGCCCAGCACGGCGTGCATGTGCAGGCTGGGCTTGCCGTCGTCGCCGAGCGCGATGTCGCCCAAGAGGCTCAGCGCCTCGCACTGGCTGCCGATCTCTATCGGCTTATAAGTCTTCTTGGCGAGGTCGAACCAGCCGACAGTCGCGCGTTCGAACGCGCCGATCGCCGAGAGCGAGGCGGCGTCGAGTCTGGTGGCGGCAGCGAAGGCGGAGATGGCGGCGAAGGCCTCCTCCCCGGCATCGAGGACGAGGACATAGGTGCGTTCACCGGCGTTCTGCCAGACGAGCTTCGATTCCATTTTCCGTCAACCCAGCGGGGATGAAAACGTTGCATCGCGCCGCATTTTTGCCCGCATTGGGATGATGCGCCGCGGCACTGCTCATATAAACTCCGCCACCAAGAAAAAGTTCAGTGGAGGTTTAGTACCAATGAAAACGTTCATCCTGCCGCGTCGCCGTGCCCTCATCCTGTCGGGCGGCGCATTGGCCGCACCGATGATCGCGTCGGGCGTCGCTCGCGCCGAGGCGGACTGGCCGAGCAAGCCGGTGAAGTACATCAACGTCTTCCCGCCCGGCGGACCGACCGACACGCTGTCGCGCATCGTCTGCCACCAGCTCTCCGAGCTGACCGGGCAGCAGTTCATCGTCGACAACAAGGCAGGCTCGGGCGGCAATGTCGGCGCCGATGCGATCGCCAAGTCGCCACCCGACGGCTACACGATCGGCCTCTACACCGTGGCCAGCCATGCCATCGCGCCGACGCTCTACGCCAAGCTGCCGTTCGACGCGGGCAAGGATTTCACCGGTATTGCCATGCTGTGGTCGGTGCCCAATCTTTTGATGACGCGCCTCGACCTGCCGGCGAAGACAGTCCCCGAGCTGATCGCCCTCGCCCGCGACAATCCCGGCAAGTACTCCTTCGCCTCGTCCGGACCTGGCACCAGCCCGCAGATCAGCGGCGAGCTCTTCAAGCAGCTCGCCAAGGTCAACCTGCTGCACGTGCCGTACAAGGGCAGCGCGCCGGCGCACCAGGATCTGCTGGCGGGCCAGGTCGACATGATGTGGGACAACATCCCCGGCCCCCTGGCGCTGATGCGCTCCGGCAAGGTGCGTGGCCTCGCCGTCACCTCGACGACGCGCCATCCCGCCGCGCCGGACCTCCCGACCATGGCCGAGTATCTGCCAGGCTACGAGATCACATCGTGGGGCGGCATCTGTGCGCCGGCCGGCGTGCCGCCGGCGATGGTGGAGAAGCTCTCGGTGCTGGCGAAGAAGGCGCTCGTGGCCGACGCCGTGAAGAAGGCCTTCGATCAGCAGGGCGCCACTTCGATCTTGATGAACCCCGCCGACACCGCCGCCTTCCGCGCCGCCGAAGAAAAGCGGCTGGCGCCGATCATCAAGGCGTCGGGCGCGAAGGTGGAGTAGTCACGGGACGTAGCCCTGGGGCGTTCGATGCGGATCAGCGGGCGCTTCGGGGCCCGTTGTCTTGTAGCCAGGGAAATCCTTGAAGGTGAAGGGTGTGTACTTGTCGGCACACGCCCCCGCCAAGCCGACGAGGGCAATGACGGTGAACCGAAGAAGCCGTTGCACGCCGTCGTCTCTCACTTGAAGCGCGGCATGACCTCCTGGCAGAGCAACCGCAGCGCCTCGACCACGCGCTCGTGCGGAATGAGACTGCCGGGATTGAGCTCGGCCAGGATGCCGTTCAGCCCGATCACCTCGCGCAGCTCTTCGAGACGGGCGACCACACTCGCGGGCGTGCCGACGATCATGCGCTCGCGCAGCACCTCCTCGTAGTCGCTGCTCTGCATCTTGGCGCCGCGCTCGGCGCGGTTCTCGATGGCGCGCGCCCCCGAGGCTCCGGCCGAGGCGGCCAGCCGATCGCCGATGTAGCGCAGCAGGTGCATGATACTCTCCCGCGGCTCCTCGCGAGCCTTCTCGTCAGTGTCGGCGACGTAGACCGGCACGCGCAGATAGACCTCGCCCTCGCCGGGGTGGCCTGCCTTCTTCCACGCCTCGCGATAAGTCTTCACCAGCGGCGCCAGCTCGGAGAGGTTGCCGGTGCGCGCGGCGACGAAGATCGGATGGCCGAGCTCGGCCACCTCGACATAGGTGTCGGGGCTCGCCGCGGCGACGCGGATCTCGGGCCACGGCTGCTGCAGGGACTTGGGCGCCAGCCGGACGTTCTCGTAGGCGAAGTACTTGCCCTGGTGCGAGAAGCGTTCCTCGGTGAAAGCGCGCTTCAGGATGTGCAATGTCTCGGAGAAGCGCTCACGGCTTTCGCCATAGTCGACGCCGTAGGTCTTGTAGGTATGAGCGAAACCCGAGCGGCCGACGCCGAAGATCAGGCGGCCTTTGCTCAGCTGGTCGACAGTGGCGACCTCCTCGGCCAGGCGCAGCGGATGGCAGAGCGGCAGCACCTGCACCGCCGTACCGATCTTCATGCGCTCGGTACGTTGGGCGATGGTCGCAGCGATCATCATCGGCGAGGAGAGCACCGAGCGCTCGGGCGCGAAGTGCAGCTCGGCGAGCCACATCGCGTCGAGGCCCCACGCTTCGGCAGCATCGACCTGCGCGAGCGAGTTGGCGAAGGACTGCGCGGCGGTCTCGCCAGGCAGCGCCTGAAACTCGTGGAACATTCCGAATTCCATCGGTCCTCCTCGGCAGGCCGACATGGTATGACCGAATCATGCCGCCCAAAAGGGTCCTGATAGCCGGCGCGACCGGCCTCGTCGGCTATGCCGCGCTAAAGCACTTCGGCTCGCAGAAGGACTGCGAGGCGATCGCCGTCTCACGTCGCCAGCCGGATGAGACTTTCGGCGCGCGATGGCATCCGCTCGACCTCACCGATGCTGCGGCCTGCGCAAGCCTCGTCGCAGGCCTCGGAGGCATCACTCACCTGGTCTATGCCGCGCTCTACGAGCGGCCGGGGCTGGTCGCGGGCTGGCAGGAAGACGAGCAGATCCGCACCAACGACCTGATGCTGCGCAACCTTCTCGGGCCGCTGGAACGCTCGCCGTCGCTGCGCCACGTGGCACTGCTGCAGGGCACCAAGGCCTACGGCGTGCATGTGCGGCCGCTCGCCGTGCCGGCGCGCGAGAACCGGTCGGAGATGCATGAGCAGCCGAACTTCTACTGGAACCAGGAGCGTTATCTGCGCGACGCGCAACAGGGCAAGGCCTGGAGTTGGTCGATCCTGCGGCCGGTGCTGATCGTGGGCGATTCGGTCGGCAGCGCCATGAACGTGATCCCCGCGCTTGGCGTCTATGCCGCGATGATGCGGCGCGCCGGCAAGACCCGGCTCGACTATCCCGGCGGCGTCGGCCGCGTGGCACAGGCGGTCGACACCGACCTGCTGGCGCGCGCCATCGCTTGGTCGGGCGAGTCGGACAAAGCCCGCAACGAGATCTTCAACGTCACCAACGGCGACGTCTTCGTCTGGCCGAACGTGTGGCCGGCCATCGCCGACGCGCTGGGCTTCGAGGCAGGCGAGCACGTGCCGCTCCGCCTCGACAGCGAGATCCGTCCGCAGGAAGCGGCGTGGGCCGAGATCCGCGCGGCGCATGGGTTGAAGTCAGGCACCTTGAAGGACTTCGTCGGACTTTCCTTCGAGTATGCCGACTACACGATGGGCTACGGCCGCGAACGGCCCGGCCCGCCCGCCATCGTCTCGACCATCAAGCTGATGCAGGCGGGCTTCTGCGAGGTGATGGATACCGAAGCGATGTTCGCCAAGGCCTTCGCCGAGATGCAGGCCAAGGAGCTGCTGCCGCCGCGCTGACGCAGGACTCGACCACTCCTCAGCAAGGTGGAGTTCGGTCCTATCAAGGCAACGGAAACTGCCCATCGTCGTAATAGTTTCATCGCTGCCGATCACTTTCGGATCGAACCACGACGGAGCACGCCGATGGATGCCGAAAAGGACAGAGCCGTAGACGATCAACAGAGTTTCGAGGACCGGGTTCGCGACGAGCTCGAAGACAATGTCGACGAGGAGCTGGAGCTCGAGCTGGGCGACGATCTTCTGGCGAGGCTGCCCGACAACGTGCCCGATGCGCCGCGCGCCGAGGGCGTCGACCGGCGCCGCTACTTCACCGAGCTGCTGCGGCTGCAACGCGAGCTCATCAGGCTTCAGGACTGGGTGGTCGACCAGAAGCTCAAGGTCGTGGTCCTGTTCGAGGGCCGCGCCGCGGCCGGCAAGGGCGGGGTCATCAAGCGCGTCACCCAGCGGCTGAATCCGCGCATCTGCCGCACGGTGGCGCTGTCGGCGCCAACCGAGCGGGAGCGCTCGCAATGGTATTTCCAGCGCTATGTCGCCCACCTGCCGGCGGCCGGCGAGATCGTGCTGTTCGACCGCAGCTGGTACAACCGCGCCGGCGTCGAGCGGGTCATGGGCTTCTGCAGCGAAGCCGAGGTCGAGGAATTCTTCCGCACCGTACCCGAGTTCGAGCGCATGCTGGTGTGCTCGGGCATCATCCTGCTGAAGTACTGGTTCTCGATCACCGATCCCGAGCAGAACCTGCGCTTCCTGATGCGCATCCACGATCCGTTGAAGCAGTGGAAGCTCAGCCCCATGGACCTGCAGTCGCGGCGGCGCTGGGAGGAATACACCAAGGCCAAGGAGGAGATGCTGGCGCGCACCCACATCCCCGAGGCGCGCTGGTGGGTGGTCGACGGCAACAACAAGCGCCGCGCCCGGCTGAACTGCATCCATCACCTGCTGCAGCAGGTGCCGTACCGCGACGTCCAGCACCAGCCGATCGTGCTGCCCGAGCGCGAGCACAAGCCCGACTACGCGCGCACGCCGGTGCCCGAATCGATGTACGTGCCGCCGGTCTACTGAAAAAAATCGGCCCGGGGC
>JAEZHS010000072.1 GCA_023436825.1 Pseudomonadota bacterium
GGGCTGAACTACGTGCAGAAGACGGCGCTGATCATCCTGCCGCAGGCGCTGCGCGTGGTGATCCCGCCGCTGATCATTACCTTCATCGGCTTCTTCAAGGACACCTCGCTGGTGCTGATCATCGGCATCTTCGACTTCCTCAACACCGCCAACCAGGCGCTGGTCGATCCGGCATGGGCGGGCTACCCCGGCGAGGTCTACCTGTTCGCCGCCTTCGTCTATTTCTGCTTCTGCTATTCGATGTCGCGGTACTCCAAGCACCTCGAGGTCGAGCTCAACAAGGGAACCCGCCGCTAGGCGGCCAAGGAGAACCGGTCATGGCCGTCACGGCACGCGATCTCAGCAACGTCGCCTCGGTGATCACGCTCCGGGGTGTCAACAAGTGGTTCGGGCAGTTCCACGTGCTCTCCGACATCAATCTCGACGTCAAGGAAGGCGAAAAGATCGTCATCTGCGGGCCGTCGGGCTCGGGCAAGTCGACGCTGATCCGCTGCATCAACCGCCTGGAGGAGCATCAGGCCGGCGACCTCGTCGTGCACGGCGTGCCACTCACCAACGACGTCAAGAACATCGAGATGATCCGCCGCGAAGTCGGCATGGTGTTCCAGTCGTTCAACCTCTTCCCGCACCTCACCATCCTCGACAACCTCACCCTGGCGCCGATCTGGGTGAAGAAGATGCCGAAGAAGGATGCCGAGGAGATCGCCATGAACCTGCTGAAGCGGGTGCGCATCCCCGAGCAGGCCCTGAAGTACCCCGGCCAGCTATCGGGCGGCCAGCAGCAGCGCGTCGCGATCGCCCGGGCACTCTGCATGCGGCCCAAGATCATGCTGTTCGACGAGCCGACCTCGGCCCTCGACCCCGAGATGGTGAAGGAAGTGCTCGACGTCATGATCGAGCTCGCGCGCGAAGGCATGACCATGCTCGTGGTGACCCACGAGATGGGCTTTGCCCGCGCCGTGGCCGACCGCGTGATCTTCATGGACCGGGGCGAGATCGTCGAGCAGAACGAGCCCGAGGAGTTCTTTGCCAACCCGCGGAACGAGCGCACCAAGCTGTTCCTGGGCCAGATCCTGCATCATTGATCGCTGGGGACGGGCCACTGGAGCGGCGCGCCGCCAGCGACTAAAACGAAGCCATGAAAGTCCTGGTCACCGGCGGCGCGGGGTTCATCGGTTCGGCCGTCGTGCGCCACATCGTCCGCGATACCGACTGGACGGTGGCCAACGTCGACAAGCTGACCTACGCCGGCAACCTAGAATCGCTGGCCGAGGCGCGCGACACCAACCGGCACACGCATTTCAAGGTCGACATCACCGACCGCTCGGCAATCGACGGCATCTTTGCGAGCTTCCGGCCCGACGCGGTGCTGCATCTCGCCGCCGAAAGCCACGTCGATCGCTCGATCGATGGTGCCGCCCCCTTCATCGCAACCAACGTCGGCGGCACCTACACGCTCCTCGAGGCGGCGCTCGCCTACTGGCGCAGGCTCGATCCCGACGCCCGCGCACGCTTCCGCTTCCAGCACATCTCGACCGACGAGGTGTTCGGCTCGCTGGGGGCCAGCGGCAAGTTCAGCGAGACCACGCCCTACGCGCCGAACTCGCCCTACGCCGCGAGCAAGGCTGCGTCGGATCATCTGGTGCGCGCCTGGCATCACACGCACGGCCTGCCGACGCTCGCCACCAACTGCTCGAACAACTACGGGCCCTATCACTTCCCCGAGAAACTCATCCCGCTCGTCATCATCCGCGCGCTGCGCGGCCAGAAGCTGCCGGTCTACGGCAAGGGCGAGAACGTGCGCGACTGGCTGCATGTCGAGGATCATGCCGAGGCGTTGACCCTGGTGCTGCGCAAGGGCCGGCCCGGCGAGACCTACAACGTGGGCGGCGACAGCGAGCGCAAGAACATCGACGTCGTCCGCACGATCTGCACCCTGCTCGACGAGATGGTGCCTGGAAGCCCGCACCGGCCGCACGAGCGGCTGATCGAGTTCGTCACCGACCGTCCCGGCCATGACGCGCGCTACGCCATCGACGCCGCCAAGATCAGGACCGAGCTCGGCTGGCGGCCGCGCCACAGCTTCGAAGACGGGCTGCGCCAGACCGTGCGCTGGTATCTCGACCACAAGG
The DNA here is from genome assembly GCA_023436825.1 of Pseudomonadota bacterium. The sequence goes on from JAEZHS010000072.1 coordinate 2,133, forward strand.
GATGGTGGGAGCGGGTCATGAGCGGGGCATATCGCGGGGAACGACTCGGCCTCGGGTGAGTTGAATCGCCATGAGATATATCGTCCTCATGGTCGTCATGGCCCTGCTCGCCGGCTGCGAGCGCGACCCCTACATGGCGCGCAAGGGGGGTTATACGCCGGGCGAGACGTACCACCACAAGAGCGGGCTCTACCCAGGCATGCGGGTCAACCAAGCTGGCGCTTGAGCTCCGCCCAGCGGTCGAGGATGGGTAGGATCCTGTCGGCCTGCTCCGCCGGCAGCGAGAAGACGACGCGATCGATTCCGAGCTCGCGGTAGCGCTTCAGGCGATCGAGATCGTCGGGCACGCGGAAGGTGCTGATCGGCAGGCTGGCGGGATCGCGGCCGGCCTCCTTCGCCATGGCGCGGAACTTGTCGAGCACTTCAATGCCGTCGCGATCGAGCCAGTCGTCGCGCGGGATCCAGCCGTCGCCGTAGCGGACGGCGCGCCGCGCCGCATAGGGGAAGGCACCGCCGACGATGATCGGCGGATGCGGCTTCTGGAACGGCTTGGGCCACTGCTTCATCTTGTCGAAGTTCACGAATTCGCCGTGATACTCGGGCTCCTCCTCGGCCCAGATCGCCTTCATCGCCTCGACGCGCTCGCGCGCGAGCTTGTGGCGGCTCTCGAAGGCGGTGCCGTGATTCTCGATCTCGTCCTGGTTCCAGCCGTTGCCGACGCCGAACAGGAAGCGGCCGCCCGACAGCTGGTCGATCGACGAGACCATCTTGGCGGTGACGATGGGGTCGCGCTGGGTGATCAACGCGATGCCCGTGCCGACCTTCAACCTGGCGGTCACGGTCGCGGCCGTGTTGAGCGCCAGGAACGGATCCAGCAGCTCGTAGTAGGCGCGCACGAGGCCACCCGATGCCGGGTAGTCGGACTTGCGCGACGAAGGGATGTGCGTGTGCTCCGGAACCCACAGCGATTCGAAGTCGCGCTCCTCCATGGCGCGCGCCAGCGGCGCGGGTTGCATGGAATCCGTGGTGAAGAACATGACCGCGCCGATTTTCATGGTTCCCTGGCTCCGCATTCACGCGACGATGGCGCGATTGTGGCGATTTCCGAGGATTTGGGAACCACCGAGCGGCGACTCGGTTGTTGCTTCATCGAATGAGGAGACCACCATGAACGCCATTTGCTCGAGCGTCGCTCTTGCGACGCTGGCTGTCGGGGTCGCCGCCTGCTCGGTGAACGACGGCTACTACGCGCCCCGCTCCCAGGCTGCCTACTACCCGGCGCGGACGACCGTCTACAGCACGCCGGCAGCCACCTACTACAGCAGCTACCCGGCGGGGACCTACTACACCTACGACCAGCCCAGCTACCAGAAGTCGAACGTGTACAGCTCGCGCTGGGACTACTACCGCAACTACCAGGGCATCCATGACGGCCCGGAGCGCACCGGACCATAACCCCTCACCCTCGTAACGCGACCTGCACGACGGCGGCGACCTCGTCGACCGCCGTCTCAGGCATGTGCGCCCCCATGGGCAGGCTGAGCACGGTCTCGGCGAGCTTCTCCGCCAGCGGGAACGCACCCTTGCCCAGGCCGAGATCGGCATAGGCGGTCTGGAGATGAGGCGGGATGGGATAGTGGATCAGCGAGCCGATGCCCGCCTTGTCCAGCGCCGCGATCAGCTCGGCACGGCGGTCGGTGCGCACGACGTAGAGATGCCATACCGGCTCGGCCCATTGCGGTGCGCGCGGCAGGCCGAGGCCGGGAATGCCGGCGAGCTTGTCGTCGTAGCGCGCGGCAAGCCGGCGGCGGTGCTCGTTCCAGGCATCGAGCCTCGGCAGCTTTACGCGCAGCAGCGCCGCCTGCATTTCATCCAGCCGGGAGTTGAAGCCGCGCTCGAGGTTCACGTACTTGACCTTGCTGCCGTAGTTGCGCAGCACGCGGAGCCGATCGGCCAGCCTGGCATCGTCGGTCGTGACGGCGCCGGCATCGCCGAAGGCGCCGAAATTCTTGGTCGGAAAGAAGCTGTGGGCGCCGGCATCGCCCAGCGCACCGGTACGCCGGCCACGCACCTTGGCGCCCTGCGCCTGCGCCACGTCCTCGACCACCCTGAGCCCGTGCTTGCGCGCCAGCGCCATGATGGCGTCCATGTCGGCCGGCTCGCCGTAGAGATGGACCGGCATGATCGCCTTGCTGCGCGAGGTGATCGCGGCGGCGATGCGCTCGGGATCGATGTTGGGTCCGTTCGGCGTCGGCTCGACCGGCACGACCTTGGCGCCGACCGCCGTGATCGCCAGCCAGGTGGCGATGTAGGTGTTCGACGGCACGATCACCTCGTCTCCGGCGCCGAGGTCCCAGCCGCGCAGCACCAGCTCCAGCGCCTCCAGCCCGTTGCCGAGGCCGACGCAATGCCTGGTGCCGCAGAAGGCGGCGTACTCCGCCTCGAAGGCTTCGACTTCCTTGCCGAGCACGAACCAGCCCGATTTCATGACGCGCGCGAAGGCCGCGTCGAACTCGGGCTTCAGCTCGGCATAGACCGCTTTCATGTCGAGGAAGGGGATCATCGTCGGCTTGAAACCTCGCGCTTGAAGACATCGTAGTCGCGCAGGTACTCGGCGTCCTCGTAGTGGGTCGAGGCGATCACGAGGATGGCCGCCCCCTCGGCGAAGTCCGTGAGCTCGTGCCAGACCCATGTGCCGACGTACAGGGCGCGCGCCGGGTCGTCCAGACTCACCGTCTCCGTCGTCCGGCCATCGTCGAGATGGACGCGGCAGCCGCCATGCAGAGGCACGAACACCAGCTCCGACTGGCGATGGCCATGCCGGCCGCGCCATTGCCCTGGCGCGATATGATGCAGCCAGAACAGCCGCTTGGGTTGGAACGGCAGGTCGCGGCCCGCCTCGAAGAAATTGATGCGGCCACGTTCATCGACCGCGCCCCGCACGTCGATCCAGCGGCAGTTCTTCGTCTTGAGTCCGGTAGTCATGATCGGGCAGCACCCAGTTTGCGCCATTGCATATAGACCACGCCGCTCAGCGCCACGAGGCCGCCGACGATCTGGTAGGCATTGGGCATGAAGCCATAGGCCATCGACCACAATACGGCGAAAAACGGCACCAGATTGACCCACAACGACGCCACAGCCACGCCCAGCCGGCTGGCGCCGATGTTCCAGAAGTAGCCGCCCAGCGCGCTCGCGAACAAGCCGATCGCGAGAATCTGGGTCCACGCCCACCCATCGGTCACGGCCAGCGGCGAACGCGACCAGCCGAACGCGATCAGCACCACGCCCAGCAGCGCCGTCCAGCCGAAGGCTGACAGCGAGGCCACATAGGCGCGATGGAGCTGGCTCGCGCGATCGAACCAAGCCTGCGCCTTGATGCTGTAGAGCGTCCAGATCGCGTTGGAGAGCAACACGATGATCTCGCCGCCGCCGAATGTGACATGCGCGCTGCCGACCAGGATCGAAGAGACGAGGATGGCGCCGCCCAGCAGCGTCAGCACCAGCGCCGTCGGGAAGCCGGGATCGAACCTGAGCCCCGTCACCAGCCGCACCGTCACAGCCGACACCAGCGGGCCCGCGACCCCCACGGTGGCGGCGGTGATCGGATTGCTGAACTGAAGGCCGAGCGTATAGACCGCGAAGAAGCTGCCCATCATCAGCCCGAGCAGGGCGAAGCGGCGCAAATCGAGATCGATGCGCAGCGCCTTCGCCCCCTCGACCAGCAGCAGCAGCGCGCCCAACGCCACGCCAGCCACCGCCGTACGGATGGCCGACATCGGGATCAGGTCGAAATGCACCAGCATCACCTTGCTGACGGGCACGTTGGCGCCCCAGCTCGCGCCGACGAAGATCATCGCCGGAAAGGCGACCAGCATGTGTCCCCGATCGTGCATCAGCGGCGTCGCGAGGACTCGTAGCCGACACGACAATCCTTGTAGACGTCGGGCGTCTCGGGCGAGACGCGCGCTTCGAACACGCCGGGCAGGGCCAGGCACAGGTCGAGGATGGCATCGACCAGCGTCTCCTGCAGGTTGAAGTGCCGGCTGCCCGCCAGCCTGGCGATGCCGTCATGCACCGTGTCGTAGTTCAGCACGTTGGCGATGCGATCATTGTGTGCCTTGTCGGCCGGCGCCAGCAGCAGGTCGACGTTCACGACGACGGTCTGCGGCCCCTCCTTCTCGAAATCGTGGATACCGATCGAGACTTGCAGGCGGAAGTCGCGGATGAAGATGCGGCGTTCGAGGTCGGGGGCCATGTCACGCCTTTCCCTTGCAATCGAAAGCGACATCGCGCGGCCGTCCGCTGAGATGCTCGCCGCTGTCGACGATCAGCGTGTCGCCGGTGAAGGTCGGCGTCTGCATGATGAAGCGCAAGGCCCGCACCAGGTCCTCCACAGTAACGCCGACGCGCAGCGGATTGTCGACATGCTGCTCGGCGAAGCGCGCATCGGTCTGGCTGCCGCTGCGCAGCGTCAACCCGGGGGCGATGCCCGCCACCCTGAGCCGCGGTGCCAAGGCTTGGGCCAGAAGCTTGGTCAGGCCCTGCAGGCCGACCTTCGACAGCGTGTAGGTCAGGAAGTCCGGGTTGAGATTGTACAGCTTCTGGTCGAGCAGGTTCACGATCACTCCGGTCTGGCCGTCCGGCAACTGCCGCGCCAGGGCCTGCGACAGCAGCATGGGCGCCCTGAGGTTGATGGCCATGTGGCGGTCGAAGTCGTCGGCCTTGGCGGTCGGCGCGCGGTCGAGCTTGAACAGCGAGGCGCTGTTGACCAGGCAGGTCAATTGCACGCCCCGCGCACGGCACTTGTCGACCAGCGCCTCGGCCTGGCGCGCCGAGGAAAGGTCGGCCCGCACCGCCTTGGCCTTGCCGCCCGCCACGACGATATCCGCCACCGTCTGGCGGGCCTCGGCGGCCGAGCGATTGTGGTGCACGAACACGAAATAACCGTCGGCCGCCAGCGCCATCGCCAGGGCGCGGCCTACCCGCACGGCCGCTCCCGTGACCAACGCGCCGTTCATGGGCGTATCATCAGAAAAACCTCATCCTGAGGAGCCGCGCAAGGCGCGGCGTCTCGAAGGATGGGCAATAGGCACGGTGCGCGACCCCACCC
>JAEZHS010000234.1 GCA_023436825.1 Pseudomonadota bacterium
GCGTAAGACGCCGACACCTCCCCAGCGAAGCTGGGGAGGAAGAGCGGAGAGGAAAAGCATGACCCAGGACGACCTCGACCAACTCGCGATCAACACCATACGCACCCTGTCGATCGACGCGGTCCAGCAGGCGAAGTCGGGCCACCCCGGTACGCCGATGGCGCTGGCGCCGCTGGTCTACACGCTGTGGAACCGGGTCCTGAACTTCGATCCGAAGGATCCGATCTGGCCGGGTCGCGACCGTTTCGTGCTGTCCAACGGCCATGCCTCGATGCTGCTGTGGTCGGTGCTGTTCCTGACGCGCACCCAGGCGGTGAACGCCGAATACGAGAACCTGGGCAAGCCCTCGGTCACGCTCGACGACATCCGCCATTTCCGCCAGCTCGACAGCAAGGCGCCGGGTCATCCCGAGTATCACTGGGTGTCGGGGGTGGAGACGACGACGGGGCCGCTCGGGCAGGGCATCGCCACCAGCGTCGGCATGGCGATTGCCCGCAAGTGGTTGGCCAGCCGCTACAACAAGCCGGGCTTCGATCTGTTCGACTACAACGTCTACGCCATCTGCGGCGACGGCTGCCTGATGGAGGGCGTGGGCTCGGAAGCGGCATCGCTTGCCGGCCATCTCGAGCTCGACGACCTGTGCTGGATCTACGACAACAACCACATCACCATCGAAGGCAAGACCAGCATCACCTTCACCGAGGACGTGGCGGCGCGCTTCCTCGCCTATCGCTGGAACGTGCTGCGCGTGGGCGACGCCAACGACCTCGGGCGCATCGAGGATGCGCTGGAGGTGTTTCGCAAGACCAAGGGGCGGCCGACGCTGATCATCCTCGACAGCCACATCGGCTACGGCTCGCCGCACAAGATCGATACCGCGGCGGCGCACGGCGAGCCGTTGGGCGAGGACGAAGTCAAGCTTACCAAGCGCGCCTACGACTGGCCGGAGGACGCGAAGTTCCTGGTGCCCGACGGCGTGATGGATGCCTTCGACAAGGGCATCGGCGCGCGCGGCGCCGAGGCGCGCCGCCGCTGGGAGGCGTTGCTCGCTGATTACGCCAAGCAGTTCCCCGACCTTGCCCGCGAGATCGACCAGATGCAGCGCCGCGAGCTGCCGCAGGGCTGGGACCGCAACCTGCCGACCTTCAAGGCCGATCCCAAGGGCATCGCCGGACGCGACGCTTCGGGCGAGGTCCTGAACGTGCTTGCCCAGAACGTCCCGTGGCTGCTGGGCGGCTCGGCCGATCTCGGCTCGTCGAACAAGACGACGCTGAAATTCGCCGGCGCCGGCGACTTCGAGCCGGGCACGCCGGGCGGCCGCAATTTCCATTTCGGCATCCGCGAGCACGCCATGGCGGCAATCGTGAACGGCATGTCGCTCTCCAAGCTCCGGGCCTTCGGTGCGACATTCTTCATCTTCAGCGACTATGCCCGGCCGGCAATCCGGCTGTCGGCGATCATGGAGCTGCCGACCATCTTCGTCTTCACGCATGACGCCATGGGTGACGGCGAGGACGGACCCACGCACCAGCCGGTCGAGCAGCTCGTCTCGCTGCGCGCAGTGCCCGGCCTGGTGATGCTACGCCCGGCCGACGCCAACGAGGTCACCGAGGCCTATCGCTACATCATGCAGCTGCGCCATCAGCCCGCGGCGCTCGCACTCTCACGCCAGCCGCTGCCGACCTTCGATCGCACGAAGTACGCTCCGGCAGCGGGAGTCGCGAAAGGCGCCTATGTCATGGCCGACTCGACGGGCGGACCGCCCGAGATCATCCTGATCGCCTCGGGCAGCGAGGTCGCGCTGATCGTCCAGGCGCACGAGACCCTATCCGCGCGCGGCATCCGCTCGCGCGTGGTGTCGATGCCGTCATGGGACATCTTCGAGCACCAGCCGCAATCGTATCGCGAGCAGGTCCTGCCGCCCGGCGTGAAGACGCGCCTGGCGGTCGAGCAGGCATCGGCGCTGGGTTGGGAGCGCTATGTCGGCGACAATGGCCGCGTCATCGGCATGAAGGCCTTCGGCGCCTCGGCTCCGCTCAAGGAGCTGCAGCGCAAGTTCGGCTTCGAGCCGGAGAAGGTCGTCGAGGCTGCGCTGCAGATGCTCGGACGCCAGTAGGATCGAGGGCAAGCCATGTCGAACAAGGCGGATCCATCCAGGCCGGCGAAAGGGACGACGGTGCCGGTCGCGCCGGTCTGTACCATGGTGATCTTCGGCGCCGCGGGCGATCTCACCAAGCGCCTGGTCACGCCGGCGCTCTACAACCTGGTTACCGCCAAACAATTGCCGGACGGATTCCGCATGGTCGGCGTCGACCACCGCGACATGACCGTGGAGGAGTGGCGCAAAGGCCTCGGCGACATGATGAACGAGGCCGTCGCCAACCGCGGCGGGGAGTTCCAGGCCGACCATATCGACCAGGCCGCCTGGAAGTGGCTGACCGACCGCATGACGTATCTCGCGGGCGACTTCAACGATCCGCAGACCTATGTTCGCCTGCGCGAACATCTTGCGGAGGTCGACAAGAAGGTCGGCCCGGGGCGCACCGGCGCAGGCGGAAACCACCTGTTCTACCTCGCCGTTGCCGACCGCTTCTTCAGCACCATCGTGGCGGCGCTCGGGACGGCTGAGATGGTGTCGGAACAGGATGGTCGTTGGCGGCGTGTCGTGATCGAGAAGCCGTTCGGCCACGACCTGCCGTCGGCCAAGGCGCTGAACGCCGCGATCCTGAAGACGCTGCAGGAGCATCAGATCTACCGGATGGACCATTTCCTCGGCAAGGAAACGGTCCAGAACATCATGGCCTTGCGCTTCGCCAACGGCCTGTTCGAGCCGCTGTGGAACCGCGAGCACATCGATCACATCCAGATCACCGCCGCCGAGACGGTGGGTGTCGAGCGCCGCGGCAAGTTCTACGAAGGGACCGGGGCGTTGCGCGACATGGTGCCCAACCACCTGTTCCAGTTGCTGTCGCTGACCGCCATGGAACCGCCGATCTCGTTCGATGCCGAGGCCGTTCGGGACAAGAAGGCGGAGGTCGTCCAGGCGATCCGTCCGCCCGCCGCCGGCAGGGCGCTGAGGGACGCCGTGCGCGGCCAGTATGACGCCGGCACCGTGTTGGGCGAGGCCGTCCAGGCCTATCGCCGCGAGCCCGATGTCGCCGCCCAGTCGACCACCGAGACCTACGTCGCGTGGCGGCTCAAGATCGACAACTGGCGCTGGGCCGGCGTGCCGTTCTACCTGCGCACCGGCAAGTACCTGAAGACCCGGCGGACGGAGGTCGCCATCCGGTTCCACCAGGCGCCCTATACGTTGTTTCGCGGCACGCAGGTGGAGCGGATGAATCCCAACTGGATGATCCTCCGGATCCAGCCGGACGAAGGCATCTCGCTGCAGTTCGCCGCCAAGCGGCCGGGCCCCACCGTGACGCTGGGCAATGTCAGCATGGACTTCGCCTACAAGACCTACTTCGACATGGCCCCCAGCACGGGCTACGAGACACTGCTCTATGACTGCATGATCGGAGATGCGACCTTGTTCCAACGCGCTGACAATATCGAAGCCGGCTGGCGCGCCGTGCAGCCCATCCTCGATGCATGGGCCGCCCATCCGGCCAAGGATTTTCCCAACTACGCCGCCGGCAGCGATGGTCCCGCGTCGGCGGACGAGCTGCTGGCGCGCAGCGGCCGGACCTGGCGTCCTCTGGGTTGAGCGAGGGCCATGACGGAAAAAAGAAAGATCTCGCTGGTGCTGTCCGACGTCGACGGCACCCTGGTCGACGAGCACAAGGTCCTGACCGAGCGCGCCCGGGCCGCCGTGCGCAAGCTGCACGAGGCCGGCATCCGCTTCGCGCTCACCAGCGGCCGGCCGCCGCTCGGCATGGCCATGCTGCTGGATGCGCTCGCTCTCGACACGCCCATCGCCGGCTTCAACGGCGGGCTGTTCATCAAGCCCGACCGCAGCATCCTCGAGCAGAAGACGCTGCCCGAGGCCGTCGCCGCCGAGGCCCTCGAGCTGATCCGCAAGGCCGGCCTCGACCCGTGGGTCTATCGCGGCAACGACTGGCTGGTCGGCAAGGCCGATGGGCCGCACGTCAAGCACGAGGCCTGGACCGTCAAGTTCGAGCCCAAGGTCGTGGCCGATGTCGGCGCCCGGCTCGACCAGGTCGCCAAGATCGTGGGCGTCAGCGACGACCTCGATAAGGTCCGGCGCTGCGAGGCCGATGCCCGTGCGGCATTCGCCGGCCGCGCCACGGCAAACCGCTCGCAGCCCTACTATCTGGACGTCACGCACCAGGACGCGAACAAGGGAGCGGTCGTGGACTTCCTGTCGAGCCATCTCGGCGTGCCCGCGGCCGAGATCGCCCCTATCGGCGATCAGCCGACCGACGTGCCGATGTTGAAGAAGTCCGGCTTCAGCATCGCGATGGGCAATGCCCCCGACGAGGTCAAGAAGCTGGCGCTCGCCACGACCGATTCCTACAACGACGAAGGGTTCGCCAAGGCCATGGAACGCTTGATCCTGGGCGAGTCATGAGCGAGGGCGACATGCGCATCGAGACACTGGACGATCCCGCGGCGCTTGCCCGCCATGTCGCCGAGTGGATGACCGCGACCGCGCTTGCCGCCCTACGGAGATCAGGGGGCGCCTTCCGTGTCTCGCTGTCGGGCGGTTCGACGCCGCGGGCGCTCTACGGCCTGCTGGCGTCCGACGCCTTCGTCCGTCGTTTCCCCTGGGAGCGCGTCTCCTGGTACTGGGGCGACGAGCGCTTCGTGCCGCACGACCATCCGGAGAGCAACTACCGGATGACCCGCGAGGCGATGCTGTCCAAGGCGCCGGTGCCGCCGGCGAACGTCCATCCCGTGCCGGCGGACGGAACCCCTGACGACGCAGCCCTGCGCTACGAGCGGACCTTGCAGGCGGCCTATGGCGCGGCGACGCTGGATCCATCGCGGCCGCTGTTCGACATCACCCTGCTGGGGCTCGGACCGGACGGCCACACCGCCTCGCTGCTGCCGGGCGAGCCGGTGCTCGAGGAGCGCAAGCGCTGGGTCGCCGCCGTATCGCACGGCCGGCCGGAAGTGCGCATCACCATGACCTATCCCGTGATCGACAGCAGCCGGCACGTCGCGTTCCTGGTGGCGGGCAAGGAGAAGGCGACCATGCTCGAGACGATCCGTGCCGGCGGCAGCACCGTGCCGGCGGCGCGCGTGAAGCCGATCGGCGAGCTGATCTGGTTCGTCGACCGCGCCGCGGCCGGGGAGGGGTAGTCCGATGCCTCGCTCATGGTCTTCCGGACCGCGAGCCTCCGGCTCGCTCATGGGACCGCAGTCACATGCGCGTCTGAGCGAGCCGGAGGGCTCGCGGTCCGGAAGAGCATGAGGTCATTTGACGATCATGCCCGCCTCCATCCTCATCGCCCCGTCGGTCCTGTCGGCCGACTTCGCGCGCCTGGGTGAGGAGGTACGCGCCGTCGAGGCGGCCGGCGCCGACTGGATCCATGTCGATGTCATGGACGGCCGTTTCGTGCCCAACATCACCATCGGGCCGGTCGTGGTGAAGGCCATCCGCCGCTCGACGACCAGGCCCCTCAACGTCCATCTGATGATGGTCGAGCCCGAACGCTACCTCTCGGCGTTCGCCGACGCCGGCGCCGACCATCTGCTGGTCCAGGCCGAACCGGGCTCGACCATCCACCTGCACCGCGTGCTGTCGCAGATCCGAGCGCTCGGCAAGAAGGCGGGGGTGGTGCTCGATCCGGCGAGCCCGCCCGAGCTCATCGAATATGTGCTGCATCTCTGCGACATCATCCTGGTGATGACGGTCAATCCGGGCTTCGGCGGCCAGAGCTTCCTGCCGGAGATGCTGCCCAAGATCAGGCGCCTGCGCGCGATGTGTGCGGAGCGCGGCCTCACGCCGGTGATCGAGGTCGACGGCGGCGAGAACGCCGAGACCGCCGGACTAGCCGCCGCGGCGGGCGCGACGGCGATCGTGGCGGGCTCGGCGATCTTCGGCGCCAAGGACTACAAGGCCGCCATCTCGGCCATCCGCGCCAGTGCGCTGGCGGGGCTGGGCAAGGGATGAGCGCGGGAACGCCTGTGGCCGGTGCCGACCGCGACGTGCTCAAGCGCGCCGCGGCGGAGGCGGCGGTGGCGCTGGTCCAGGACGACATGGTCGTCGGCCTCGGCACCGGCTCGACGGCGAGCTTCGCCGTCGAGGCCCTCGGACGACGCCATCGCGAAGGCCTGCGCTTCGTCGGGATCGCGACGTCGGAGCGGACGGCGGCGCAGGCGAAGGCGGCGGGCATTCCGCTGACGACGTTCGCCGAGCATCGCATGATCGACCTCACGATCGACGGCGCGGACGAGGTGGAGCAGGGCACGCTCAACCTGATCAAGGGGCTGGGCGGCGCTTTGCTGCGCGAGAAGATCGTCGCCGCGGCGAGCCGGCGGCTGGCGATCGTCGTCGACGGCGCCAAGCTGGTCACGCGCCTGGGCACGCACGCGCCGGTCCCCGTCGAAGTCGTGCCGTTCGGCCTGGAAGCCACCCGCGAGGCGCTCGAGGTGCTGGGCGCGAGCGCGCGATTGCGCCTCGCCCCGTCGGGCCAGCCGTTCGTCACCGACGGCGGCAACCGCATCCTCGACTGCGGCTTTTCCGCCATCGCCGATCCGGCCCGGCTGGAGGAGCGCATCCGCCGCGTCGTCGGCGTGATCGAATGCGGCCTGTTCGTCGGCCGGGCGCACATGGTCTTCGTCGCCGATGCCGCGGGCGTGCGCCGGCTCGACAGTCCGCATCTGCATCGCGGCAGCCCGCCGGTGCTGGTCGTCATGGGAGTGTCGGGCGTCGGCAAGTCGACGATCGCCAGGGAGCTTGCGGCCCGCCTCGGTTGGACGTTCGAGGAAGGGGACACCCTGCATCCCGAAGCCAACGTCGCCAAGATGCATGCCGGCATTCCCTTGACCGACGCCGACCGCCAGCCCTGGCTTGAAAGCATTGCGGCGTGGATCGACGGCCGGCGCGCAGCCCGGCAGCCGGGCATCATCACCTGCTCCGCGCTCAAGCGGTCGTACCGCGACGTCGTCATCGGCGATCGCGCGGAAGTCCGGCTGGTCTATCTGCGCGGCGGTCGCGACCTCATTGCCGAGCGGCTGTCGGGTCGCAGCGGCCATTTCATGCCTGCAAGCCTGCTGCAGAGCCAGATCGACACGCTGGAGGAACCGGCTGCCGACGAGGATCCCCTGACCGTCGATGTCGGCCCGCCGGCGGGCGAGGTCGCGGACGAGATCATTCGCCTGCTCGGTGGATCGAGCGATGCCGGCCATACCTGACCCCGAGAGGCAGCGGTTGGCCGATGCGAACGCGCACCGCGAGCGGTGGCGCAACTGGGGGCCGTACGTCAGCGAGCGCCAGTGGGGCACGGTGCGCGAGGACTACAGCGCCGACGGCGACGCCTGGAACTACTTCCCGCACGAGCATGCGCGCAGCCGCGCCTACCGCTGGGGCGAGGACGGCATCGGCGGATTCTGCGACAGCAAGCAGCATGTGTGTCTGGCCGTGGCGCTGTGGAACGGTCGGGATCCGATCCTCAAGGAGCGTCTGTTCGGCCTCACCAATCGCCAGGGCAACCACGGCGAGGACGTCAAGGAGCTCTATTACTATCTCGACGCGGTGCCGACCTACAGCTACGCCCGCATGCTCTACAAGTACCCGCACGCCGCATTCCCCTACGACGAACTGGTCCAGGAGAATGCCCGGCGCGACCGGCGGCAGCCCGAGTTCGAGATCATCGACACCGGACTGTTCGACGACGACCGCTATTTCGACGTCGATATCGAGTATGCCAAGGCGGGCGCCGACGACATCCTGCTGCGGATCACCGTCCACAATCGCGGACCCGAGCCGGCGGAGATCCATGCGCTGCCGCAGGTCTGGTTCCGCAACACCTGGAGCTGGGTCGCGGATGCCGCGAAGCCGTCGCTCGAGCGCGCGGGCGATCACGTCCTGCTCGCGCACGAGCAGCTCGGCGTCTACGCGGTGCAGTTCGACGGAGCCGACGACATCAAGTTCTGCGAGAACGAGACCAACAGGCCGCGGCTGTTCGCGACCGCGAGCGACGGCCGGCTGTACAAGGACGGGTTGCATGACTACGTCGTGGGCGGCGATGCGCGGGCGGTCGATTCCCGCCAAGGCACCAAGGCTGCCGGCATCTGGCGCCGCACGGTGGCGGCGGGCGGCAGCACGGTCGTCCGGGTCAGGTTGAGCGCCGGGCCGGCCCGACCGTCGCCTTTCGCCGACTTCGACACGGTCTTCGACCGGCGCAAGGCCGAAGCGGATGCCTTTTATGCCGAGCTTCAGGGCAACGTGACGGATGAAGACCTGCGCCGCATCCAGCGCCAGGCGTTCGCCGGGATCCTGTGGTCCAAGCAGTACTTCCAGTACGACGTGACGCAGTGGCTCGACGGCGATCCCGCCCAACCGCCGCCTCCCGCATCGCGCCTCGGCGGACGCAATCACGACTGGCTGCACGTCAACATGGACGACGTGATCTCGATGCCTGACAAGTGGGAGTTTCCCTGGTTCGCGGCCTGGGACTGGGCGTTTCACCTGACCACGCTCGCCTATCTCGATATCGAGGACGCCAAGCGCCAGCTCATCCTGCTCTGCCAGTCCTGGTACATGCACCCGAACGGCCAGCTGCCGGCGTACGAATGGAACTTCAGCGACGTCAATCCGCCGGTCCAGGCCTGGGCGGCGCTGCGGCTCTACGAGATGGAGGAGCGGCAGACCGGCAAGGCCGACAGGAAGTTCCTCGAGCGCGTCTTCACCAAGCTCCTGCTGAACTTCACCTGGTGGGTGAACCGCAAGGACCCGCGCGGCCTCAACGTCTTCGAGGGCGGCTTTCTCGGCATGGACAATATCGGCGTCTTCGACCGCTCGGCGGCGCTGCCGGTGAAGGGCGTGCTGGTTCAGTCGGACGGCACCTCGTGGATGGCGATGTACTGCCTGAACATGCTGGGCATCGCCATCGAGCTGGCCCAGGAAGACGATGCCTACCAGGACATTGCCACCAAGTTCTTCGAGCATTTCCTGACGATCGGCGGCGCCATGACCAACCTCGGCGGCAAGGGGCTGAGCCTGTGGGATGACGACGACAATTTCTTCTACGACTGGCTTGTCATGGACGACGGCAAGGCCACGCCGTTGCGCGTGCGATCCCTCGTCGGCCTGATCCCCGTGTTCGCCGTCGCCGCGATCGAGGCCGAGTGCCTGCAGAGGATGCCGCGGTTCACCAGGTGGCGGGATTGGTATCTCCTCTATCGGCCCAGGCTCGCCGCTCTGGTGTCGCGCGTGAACACGCCGGGCGCCGACGACACGCGGCTGCTCGCCATGGTGCGCGCCTTCCGCGGCACCAAGGTGCTGGAGCGCCTGCTCGACAGGAACGAGTTCCTCTCCGACTACGGCGTGCGCGCACTGTCGCGCTTCCATCTCGATCACCCCTATGTGTTCGAGAGCGGCGGCTTTCACAGCGAGGTGAAGTATGTCCCCGCCGAATCGGACAGCGACCTGTTCGGCGGAAATTCGAACTGGCGCGGCCCGATCTGGATGCCGTTCAACTACCTGCTGATCGAGAGCCTCAACAAGTTCCACAAGTTCTACGGCGACCAGTTCCAGGTTGAATGTCCGGTCGGCTCCGGGCGAAAGGCATCGCTGAAGGAGATCGCCGACGACCTGCGCGGGCGGCTCATCGATATCTTCCGGCGCGACGGCAAGGGACGCCGCGCCGTCTTCGGCGGTTACGAGAAGATGCAGACCGATCCGCACTTCAGGGACTACATCCTCTTCCACGAATACTACGACGGCGACACCGGCCGCGGTCTCGGCGCGTCGCACCAGACGGGCTGGAGCGCGTTGATCGCCAACATGATCGCCGAGCTGCATGATTAGGGTCACATCGATACCTCCCCATCGCCTTCGGCGATGGGGAGGTGG
>JAEZHS010000333.1 GCA_023436825.1 Pseudomonadota bacterium
ATGATACCGCCCCGGTGTAAACCGGCGCGCTGGGTGGGACCTTTCCTGCAGCCTTGAAGGTCTTTCGCTTCGCTCGGGGTGACAGCTTTGACTCACCCATCAGCGACAGTCGGTACTAGCCGAACGAGACTCAAGAATGTTTTCCGTCATCCTCTACGGCCGCAACGACAGCCACGGCTACAACCTACACAAGCGGGCGGCGATCAGTTTCAACGCGCTCGCCGAGGTGATGTCCGACCCCGACGACGAGATTCTGTTCGTCGACTACAACACGCCGGACGATCATCCGACCTTCCCCGAGGCGATCCACGACACGCTGACCGACAGGGCCAAGCAGGTCATGCGCATCCTGCGCATCCGTCCCGACCAGCACGTCCGGCATCGGCTGAAGACCCACCTGGTGGCGCTCGAGGCGCAGTCGCGCAATGTGGCGCTCAGGCGGTCCAATCCGCGCAACCGCTGGATCCTCTATACCAACACCGACATGCTGCTGGTGCCGCGCAACGAGAAGGAATCGCTGAGCGACATCCTGGGCGGCATTCCCGACGGCTTCTATCAGGTGCCGCGCTTCGAGATCCCCGAGATGCTGTGGGAGGCCGCGTTCGACCGCCGCGATCCGGCCGGCAACCTCGCCAAGCTGCGTGACTGGTCGGTCCGCTTCCATCTGAACCAGGTCGTCCACAACTACATGCCGATGAAGTACGACGCGCTGGGCGACTTCCAGGCGGCGTTGCGCGAAGACATGTTCGCCATCCACGGCTTCGACGAGGATATGATCCTGGGCTGGCACTGCGATTCGAACCTGGCAGCGCGGTTGGCGCTCTATCGCGGCCGGGTCGACACGCTGGTCGACAAGGTGTTCGGCTATCACTGCGACCATACCCGTGTCGCCGCCGCCAACAACAAGGGCCGCGCCACGCGGATGAACGACCAGGACCGCTTCATCTGGAACGTCGCCACGCCCTACGTGCCGGCGCAGGCCGAGACCTGGGGCTGGCCGGACACCGAGATCGAGGAACTCCGCCTCGACCGCGACACCGCCTACCAGCGCTACTCGACCGGCCTCGAAAAGGCGATCGAGCCCGCGACGATGCCGTTCGTCGAGACCAGCCTCGAATGGCAGCTCTACGACGACCTCACCTACGACCTGCCGCACACCCTGCCGTTCGTCTGCGACCAGGTGGTGACGTTTCCGCGCTCGACCGCCCTCATGATGGTCGCGACGCGGCCGGACTTCGTCAGCAGCTTCGCCAAGGCCTGGAAGGGCATGGGCTTCACCGGCCCGATCCTGATCCCCGAGGAGTGCGAGGGCCTGCCAGCGGATCTGCCGGGCGTCGAGCGCGCGCCGTTCGCCGACCAGCTCTCGTCGGCCGAGCTCTTCATCTTCGAGTTCGGTCTTGCGACCCAGACGGCCACGGAGCCCGTGCGGGCCGGCCGCCAGATCGGACCGATCGACAAGAAGCGGCTGAAGGTCGCCGAGCGGTTGTTCAAGCGCGCGGCAGCGACCGAAGCCGAGACGCGTCCGGAGGGCCGGCTCGTCCCGCGCCGCTTCATCGGCGTCAACGTGATCTACAACAAGTTCTGGGTGACCTTCACGAACTACGTCGGCGCCAACATCAATCCCTTCTGCAGCCAGGTCCTGGCCGGGCTGCCGCGCGAGGACGAATCGCTCAAGGGAAAGGTACTGAAATTCCGGGCACGCCACGCTTTGTGAGCCGGGTCTGCAGCCACCACAGGCCCGCCAGCTGAAGGGCAGGGAGCTCGATCGCTCCCGACTCGACCTTGCCGATGAACCGTGTGAACGGCAGCTCGTAGGCGTGGATGACCTCGCCTTCGTCCAGCGCCTGATCGCCCGTGCGCCGCGCATTCAGGGCCAGGAACGACCAGATGCGGTTGGTTTGCAGCGCGGGATAGACCGGTGCCGTGCCCAGCAAGTGCCAGTCGTCGCTGGCGTAGCCGGTCTCCTCCAAAAGTTCCCGCTGAATGGCCGCAAGGGGCTCCTCGCCGGCGTCGACCGTGCCGGCTGGGAATTCGGTGCGCACGCTGCCAACCGAATGCCGGTACTGGTCGACCAGCACGATGTTGAGATCGGCCGTGAGCGCGATCACGTCGACCCAGTCCGGATGCTCTATCACCGGGCAGGGCGGCAGTATCCGCCCGTCCGGCGATTGCACGACATCGTGGCGCAGGCGCAGCCAGCGGTCGTCAACGTCGTAGTTCGACCGCAACACCTTCCATGGCCGCCTCCGAGCGGAACCGGCCATGGCAGGACGGCCTAGCGGCCTGAGCCGAGATAGAGGACGTCGGCCACGTCGGCGAACTTGTCGGCCGGCAAGGTGCGCCACAGGTCGAGCACCGTGAGGCGCTGGCCGTTGCGCTTGCACCACGCCGGATCGATCTCCTTGTACTCGGGCCAGCCGGTGGCGACGATCAGCAGGTCGCACTCGCGCACCGCGCCCTCGATCGAGGAGGCTCCGACGACCTTGTCGCCCAGCACGCCGATCGCGGCGTCCTGCGCCAGCGGATCGTGCACCGACACGATGTAGCCCGCGTCGGCGAGCTTGGCCGCGAGCTTGACGCTATGGCTTTCCTCGACCACCGGCGTCTGCGGCTTGTAGCTGAGGCCGAGCAAGGCTATGCGCGTGCCGGCCTTGGCGAACTTGGCGACCAGGCTGCTCAGGCGATCGATCTGGTGGTTGTTGATGCGGTCGGTCGCCTCGGCCACGTCGGCGCGGGCGCCGATCTTGCGGGCGAGGGCCGCGAAGGCGACGTTGTCGCGTGGGAAGCAGGGGCCGCCATAGCCCATCGCACCCTTGAGGTACTTCGGCCCGATGCGGGTGTCGGCGCCCAGCGCCCTGGTCACGGCGTCGACGTCGGCGCCCGGCAGGCGGTCGCAGATGTCGGCCAGCATGTTGGCGTAGGAGATCTTGGTCGTGACGTAGGTGTTGACCGAGATCTTGGTGAGCTCGGCATTGACGAAGTTCATGCGCTGCACCGGCGGCTTCTTCTCGCACATCTGCAGGTAGATGGTCTGCAGCACGTCGCCGGCCTTGGTGTCGCTCTCGCCGATCAAAATCGAATCGGGGAACAGCATGTCTCGCACGACGCTGCCCAACGCGATGAATTCCGGGTTGTAGCAGAGGCCGAGATCGGGCCCGACCTTGCGGCCGGAGGCGGCTTCCAGCGCCGCCCTGATCTCGCCGCCGGTGCTGCCGGGCATCACCGTGCTGGTGATGTTCACCATGTGGTAGCCCTTCTTGTTGCGCAGCGCCTTGCCGAGGGACTCCATCGCCTGCAGCACGAAGCGGTTGGAGAAGAAGCCGGTGCTGTCCGACGGGGTCGGCACGATCACGAAGGTCGCATCGCTCTTCTGGATGGCCTCGTTGGGATCCATCGTGGCCGAGAGCCGCTGCCTGTTGGCGGCGATGAGCTCGTTGAGCTGCGGCTCGACGATCGGCATCTTGCCGGCGTTCAGTGAATCGACGAGCACCTTGCTGACGTCGTGGCCGATGACGGTGAAGCCGCGGCTGGCGAGGACCGCGGCGAGCGGCGCTCCGAGCTTGCCGAGGCCGACGACCGACACGCGAGGGAGAGTTGCTGAAGTCATTTCCATGTCCGTTTTGGGGGCCGGTACTGATACTGTCGGCGCGCGCAGGACGCCACCCCGAATTTGCAGCGATTTCGAACGGATTCGCTGCTTGCGCTGCCCCGCCGCAGGGGCGAAAAATCGCCCTTCATAAGCGAGGAACCGAATGAAAGTGGAATTTTCGGCCTTTCCGAAGGCCCTCTCGGGCAATGTCGCGGCCTTCGTGGCGGCCGACAAGCAACTCCTGGTAAGTGCTCAATCGATCGACAAGGACGTCGGCGGGACCGTCGCGCGGGCAATCGACGCCAGCCGCTTCACCGGCGCCAAGGGCCAGTCGCTGACGGTCCTGGGCCAGGCTGGCGACATCGCACGCCTCACCTTGCTGGGCGTCGGCAAGAACCGCGAACTCGATGCTCGTGGCGCCGAGGCATTGGGCGGCATCCTCGCGGCCGAGGCCAATGCGGCAGGCCAGAAGGCCGTGAGCGTCGCGGTCGATGCGGTGAAGGGCAGCAGGCTCACGCCCGCCCAGATTGCGGCCCGCATCGCGCTCGGCGCCCGGCTGCGCAACTACCGCTTCGACAAGTACAAGACCAAGGACAAGCCCGAGCAGAAGAACTCGCTCGAGGAGATTACCCTTTACGTCGCCGGCCCTGCCGAGGCGCGCCGTGCCTGGGAGCGGCTCGAGCCCACCGTCGACGCCGTGTTCTTCACTCGCGATCTGGTGAGCGAACCCGCCAACGTCCTCTATCCGGCGGAGTTCGCCCGCCGCGCTCGCGAGCTCACCAAGCTCGGCGTCAAGATCGAGATCCTGGGCGAGGCCGAGATGAAGAAGCTCGGCATGCACGTGCTGCTGGGCGTCGGTCAGGGCAGCGAGCGCGAATCGCAGCTCCTGGTGATGCGCTGGATGAACGGGCCCAAGTCGCAGAAGCCGGTCGCGCTGATCGGCAAGGGCGTGTGCTTCGATACCGGCGGCATCTCGCTGAAGCCCGCCGGCGGCATGGAGGACATGAAGTGGGACATGGGCGGCGCCGGTGCCGTCACCGGCGCCATGCGCCTGCTGGCCGGGCGCAAGGCGCGCGCCAACGTCGTCGGCGTCTGCGCCCTGGTCGAGAACATGCCGGGCGGCAACGCCCAACGGCCGGGCGACGTGGTCAAGAGCATGTCGGGCCAGACCGTCGAGGTGATCAACACCGACGCCGAAGGCCGGCTGATCCTGTGTGACGCCATGTGGTACGCTCAGGAGAAGTTCAAGCCGCAGGCCATGGTCGAGCTGTCGACCTTGACCGGCGCGATCATCGTTGCGCTGGGTCACGAGCGCGCCGGTCTGTTCAGCAACAACACCCAGCTCTCCAACAAGCTGCGCGCCGCCGGCGCCGGCATCGGCGAGAAGCTGTGGCGTCTGCCGCTCGGCTCGAGGTACGACAAGATGATCGATTCCGAGATCGCCGATATGCGCAACGTCACCAACAGCCGTGACGCCAGCTCGATCACGGCAGCGCAGTTCCTGCAGCGCTTCGTGCAGGAGGGGGTGGCCTGGGCGCATCTCGACATCGCGGGCGTCGCCTGGTCGAGCAAGGGCGACAGCACGACGCCGAAGGGCGCCACCGCCTACGGCGTCCGCCTGCTCGATGCCTGGATCGCCGAGAACTACGAGAAGTGATTGCCTCGGGGAGTTGACGGATGGCGACCGAGGTCAACTTCTATCACCTGACCCGTGCGTCGCTCGAAGACGCCTTGCCCCGCCTGCTGGCCAAGACCCTGCAGGCGGGCGAAAGGGCGGTGGTGATGCTGGGCTCACCCGAGCGCGTCGATGCGCTCAATACCTACCTCTGGACCTACGATCCCAACGGCTTTCTCCCGCACGGCGCCGCCAAGGACGGCGAGGCCGATCGCCAGCCGATCTGGCTGACGCACCTCGACGAGAATCCCAACGGTGCTGCGTTCCTGTTCATGGCCGACCGCGCACGCTCGCAGAAGGTCGGCGACTACAAGCGCTGCTTCGAGCTGTTCGACGGCCGCGACGATACCGCCGTCGCGGAGTCGCGCGAACGCTGGAAGGCGTACAAGGCGGCGGGACACACGGTGGTCTACTGGCAGCAGACTCCCAGCGGCGGCTGGGAGAAGAAGGCTTAGTCTTGCCGGACCGCGGGCCTCCAGGTCCGCCTCATATCTTCCGGACCGCGCGCATCTCGCGCGCTCATGGTCATGATGCGCGTGAGACG
>JAEZHS010000342.1 GCA_023436825.1 Pseudomonadota bacterium
CCCGGGGGACGTTAAACGCAACTGCAACGCCCCCTCGCGGCGCTCGGGATGACAGTCCTCGCCAGCGCTCTAAGCAGCCGAGTTCCTGAAATGACAGGCGGCGCGATGGCCTTTGGCGACGGCTTCCAGGGCCGGCACCTCGCTGATGCAGCGATCGGCCTTCATCGGGCAGCGCGGATTGAAATGGCAGCCGGGCGGCGGATTGAGCGCGCTCGCGATCTCGCCGTGCGCCTTGGCGCGCGCCACCTTGGCGTCGGCGCGATGGAAAGGGTCGGGGATCGCGGCTATGAGCGCACGCGTGTAGGGATGGCGCGGATCCTCGAAGATCTCCTGCCAGCCGCCCTGCTCGACGATGCGGCCGAGATACATCACGGCGACACGGTCGCTGACATGCTCGACCACGCCGAGATCATGGCTGATCAGGATATAGGCCAGGCCCATCTCGTCCTTGAGCTCGAGCAGGAGATTGATGATCTGGGCGCGGATCGACACGTCGAGCGCCGACACCGGCTCGTCGCAGATCACCAGCTTGGGCTGCAGGATCAGCGCCCGGGCGATGCCGATCCTCTGGCGCTGGCCGCCGGAGAATTCGTGCGGATAGCGGTCGGCATGGTCGGGTCTCAGCCCCACCTTGGCCAGCATGCCCATCACCCGGTCGTCGACCTCGCCTTTGTTGCTGACGCCGTGGATGCGCAGGGGATCGGCCAAGGTGCGGCGCACGGTCTGCCGCGGATTGAGCGAGGCGTAGGGATCCTGGAACACCATCTGGACGGTGCGCGCCGTTTCCATGCGGTCGCGCGCGGAGAGCTCATGCCCGTTCAGCCGGATGTGGCCGCGCGTCGGCGGCTGCAGGCCCATGATCGAAAGGGCGAGGGTCGACTTGCCGCAACCCGATTCACCCACCAGCCCGAGACATTCGCCGGGCTTCACTTCGAGACTGACGCCATCGACCGCCTTCAGCGTCTTCGCGCCGCCCTTCAGCGCGCTGCCGACATGGAAATGGACGGCGAGATCGTCCAGCTCGAGCAGCTTGCCCAGGGGCTTGTCACTCATGGTGGTGACACCGCACGAGGCCGTCGCCCAACGCCGTGATGTCCGGCGCGGTCGAGCGGCAGATGTCGGTTACCGACGGGCAGCGCGGATTGAAACGGCAGCCGGCCGGGTAGGACGCGATCGAGGGCACGACGCCGGAGATCTCGCGCAGGCGCTGGCGGCCGCGCCTGCTGCGTTCGCCGAGCCGCGGCAGGGAATCGACGAGTCCCTTGGTGTAGGGATGGCGCGGCGTGGCGAAGATCGCCTCGGCCGCCTGGCTTTCGACGATGCGGCCGGCATACATCACGGCGACTCGGCGGCACATGTTGGCGACCAGGCCGAGATCGTGGCTGATCATCAGGATGGCGGTGCCCTTGGCGGCGCAGAGCTCGGCCATCAGGTCGATGATCTCGGCCTGCACGGTGACGTCGAGCGCCGTGGTCGGCTCGTCGGCGATCAGGAGGTCGGGCCGGCAGGCCAGCGCAATGGCGATCATGACGCGCTGGCGCATGCCGCCGGAAAGCTGGTGCGGAAAGTCCTTGATGCGTCGCTCGGGCGAGGGCACGCGCACCTGGCGCAGGGCATCCTCGGCGCGGTCCATGGCCTCGCTCCACGACGCGCTCTGGTGCAGCACGAACATCTCGGCGATCTGGCGGCCGACCGGCGACAGCGGATTGAGCGCAGTCATCGGCTCCTGGAAGATCATGCCGATCTTGGGGCCGCGCAGCTCGCGCAGGCGGGCGGCTGAAGCGTTCTGGATCTCCTCGCCGTCGAGCACGATGCGGCCCTTGCCGATGCCCAGCGGCCGGCGCAGCAGTCCCATGACGGCGAGCGCCGTGATGCTCTTGCCGCAGCCCGATTCGCCCACCAGCCCGAAGGCCTCGCCGCGGCCGATCTCGAAGGAGACGTTCTCCGCGGCATTGTAGGTGGCGCCATCGCCCTGGAGGGTGATGTGCAGGTCGTCGACTTTCAGCAGCGGAGCGGTCATGCGCGCCTCGTCTGCGACTGCGGGTCGAGGATGTCGCGCAGCCCGTCACCCAGGAGGTTCAGGCCGAGCACGGTGAAGAAGATGGCGAGGCCGGGGAACACCGACAGCCAGGGCGCGGCGCGGATCTGGTCGCGCGCTTCCGACAGCATGCTGCCCCAGCTCGGGAAAGGCGGCCGGATGCCGAGGCCGAGGAAGGAGAGGGCGGCTTCGGCCAGGATGGCGCCGCCCATGCCCAAGGTCGCGATCACGATCAGCGGTCCCAGGATGTTGGGCAGGACCTGAGTGAACATGATGCGGAAGTCGCCGTAGCCCAGGATGCGCGCCGCCTGGACGTAGCCCTGGCTCTTGAGCGACAGGACCTGGGCGCGGGCGATGCGGCAGGAGTAGGACCAACTCGTGAGCCCCAGCGCGATCACCAGGCTCGTCAGGCCGGGACCGAGGATCGCCATGATGGCGAGCGCGAAGACCAGCGAGGGGATGGCCAGCATCAGGTTGGTGAGGCCGCTGACGACGTCGTCCCACCAGCCTCCCCAGAATCCGGCGGTGAGGCCGAGCGTGACGCCGATCAGGCTGTTGCAGATCTGGCTGACCACGCCGACGGTGAGCGAGATGCGCGCGCCGTAGCAGATGCGCGAGTAGATGTCGCGGCCCTGGGCGTCGGTGCCGAACGGGAATTCCCACGACGGCGGCAGCTCGGCGTTCATCAGGTTGGCGTCCATCACCGGATCGGTGAGGGCGATCCAGGGCGCGAACACGGCGACACCGATGGCGATCGCCACCAGGCTGCCGCCCACCCAGGTGCTGGTACCCCATTTCACCCGCATGGCTCAGCCGTAACGGATGCGCGGATCGATCACGACATAGGCGAGATCGACCAGCGTGTTGATGAACAGGAAGAACAACACGATCATCAGGATGCAGCCTTGGACGGCCGGCATGTCGCGCTGGAAGACGGAGTCGACCATCAGCGAGCCGACACCCGGCCAGGCGAAGAGTTTCTCGACCACGACGGCCTGGCCCATCAACGAGCCGAACTGAAGGCCGACGATGGTGACCACCAGCACCAAAGCGTTGCGCAGTACGTGCCATTTCACGACCAGGCGCTCGCTCATGCCCTTGCTGCGGGCGGTGCGCACGAAGTCGGCGTTCAGCACGTCGAGCACGGCGGCGCGGGTGGTGCGGGCCAGCAGCGCCATCGGGCCGACGCCGAGCGCGATCGCCGGCAGGATCAGGTAGCGCAGGCCGCCGTCGCCGTAGCCGAAGCTCGGCAGCCAGTTCAGCGTCAACGCGAACAGGTACATCAGCATCAGGCCGAACCAGAACTGCGACAGCGACAGGCCCGAGATGGCGGTGACCATGGACACCGTGTCTATGAGGCTCCCCGGTTTCAAGGCCGCCAGGAATCCCAGGGTGACGCCGACCACGACGGCGAAGGACATGGCGGCGAAGACCAGCTTCAGCGACGGCCAGATGCGCGCGCTGATC
This sequence comes from Pseudomonadota bacterium, assembly GCA_023436825.1. The sequence goes on from JAEZHS010000342.1 coordinate 3,506, forward strand.
AGCTTGGTCACCGGCTCGCGCGTGCGGAACGAGGTGCCGAGGTCGCCGGTCGCAACCCTGCCGACGTACTTCAGGAAGCGCTCGTGCAGGGGATCGTCCAGGCCCATCTCCTTGCGCATGCGCTCCATGACGGCCGGATCGATGACCGACCGGCCATCCTCGTTCATGCCCGAGATGAAGCTTCCGGGCAGGACGCTGAACAGCAGGAAGACCAGCGCGATGACCGCCAGCAGGGTCGGGATGACGTTGCCGAGGCGACGAACGAGGACGAGGAGCATGGGCGGGGGCGACGAAGGCGGGGATGCCTTAGCGAATCATACCCCTCTCCCCCTTGGGGGAGAGGTTGGGTGAGGGGGTGATGCAGGAGAAAGCCTCGCCAGTTGCACCCCCTCACCTGTCCTCTCCCCCAAGGGGGAGAGGAACATGATGGCGATGAACATGAGGGCTGGGCGTTTTGAGTGTGAAATCACTTCGCGGGCGACTTGGCGTCGACCCAGATGTCCTCGGGATACTGGTGCGTGATCTCGGTCGGGTTGGCCTGTAGGCCGTGGATCCACGGCTGATAGGCCAGTACCGCCTTGTTGTAGTTGAAGAACCACACCGGCGCGTCCTCGTAGAGCAGGTTGTTGGCCTGGCGCAGCAGGTCGGTGCGCTTGGCCGGGTCGAGGCTGGCGCTCGCCTCCTCGAACAGCTTGTCGAAGGCGGGATTGCTGTAGTTCGTGTAGTGGCAGGCCGTGCGCGGCGTCTTGGAGTAGTAGCACTGCAGGGTCGCCAGCGAATCCGGGCCGGTCAGCTGCGAAATGATCAGCGCCTGGTGCTCGCCTTTCATCAGGATGTCGGTCAGCACCGTGGCTTCGACCAGCTTGGGCTTAACCTTGATGCCGGCCTTGGCCAGCATCGGGATGATCGCCTCGACGATCGGCAGGCCCCAGCTCTCGTTCTGGCTGGTCGTCAGCTCGAACTCGATGCCGTTGGGATAGCCCGCCTCGGCCAACAGTTTCTTGGCCTTCTCGGGATCGTAGGCATAGGGCTTGACGCTCTTGTCGAACGACGGCGAGGACAGCGGCAGCCAACTCACGGCACGATAGGCCTTGTCCTTGACCAGGCGCTTGATGATCAGGTCGGTATCGATGGCATGGTTGAACGCCTGGCGCACCCGCTTGTCCTTGAACAGCTTCTCGTCATGATTGAAGACCACTGAGCGGGTGAACATCTCGGCCACTTCGAGGATGCCGTTCTTGAGCTGCGGATCCTCGCGATAGGCAACGTACTGGGCGGGGCCCAGGATCGAGGTGTCGATCTCCTTGTTGCGGAAGGCGACGTCGCGCGCGGCCGCTTCGGCCATGATCAGGACCTCGACCTTGTCGGCGTAAGGCTTGCCGGGCTTGTAGAACTTATCGAAGCGCTCGGCGACGACGCGAGAGCCCGGGATGTGCTCCTTGAACTTGAATGGGCCGAGCCCTACCGGATTGGAGGCGAAGCTGCCTTTCTCGACTTCCTCCTTGGGCAGGATGGCCGTCGAGCCGGCGAACAGGTAGTAGCCGGGCTCGACCTTGTCGGTGAGCGTGATCTCCAGGGTGAAGTCGTCGATCTTCTTCAGGCCGGAGATTTCCTTGGCCTGACCCTTCTCGACGTCGACTGCGCCCTTGATGATGCGGATGTAGCGGGCGGCGGGGTACCCCTTGCTGCCGTCCATGATGCGCGTGTACGACCAGATGATGTCGTCGGCCGTCATCTTGCGGCCGTTATGGAAGAAGGCGTCGTCGCGCAGTTTATAGGTGTAGGTGAGGCCGTCTTCCGACGGCGTGACCGACTTGGCAAGCTCCAGGACCAGCTTGTTGTCCTTGGAATCCCAGTTATAGAGCGTGCGCTGCATCGCCTTGTTGACGATGTCGTCCTGGGCGCGCGGCGTGGTGTGCGGGTCGAGGCTGCCGAAGCTCGCGGCATAGGGACCTGTCATGCGGATCGTGCCGCCCTTGCGCGGTGTCTCCTGGGCCGGCGCGACGCCTGCGCAGGCGATCATAGCGACGGCAGCCAGACTCAGAAGTTTTCGCATCTTCCATC
>JAEZHS010000352.1 GCA_023436825.1 Pseudomonadota bacterium
CGCCGACGCAGCGCTGGCGGCGAGCGGCGCCACCGGCTCCGGCGAACGCGCCATCGCCGCGCTAGTCGCCGAGGGGCGGGCGATGGCCGAGCGCACCGCTCCGGCGGCGACGGCGAAGCCTGCCCAGCCGACGGCAGCCATCGGCAACGGTCGCCGCGCCTACTGGGAAGGGATCTACCGCACCGAGGATCCGTGGGCCTATGGCTCGCCCTATGAGCAGCTGAAATATCGCCGCACGCTCGACCTGTTGCCGGAAGGGCCGATCGGCAGGGCGATGGAGCTTGCCTGCTCGGAGGGCAGGTTTACCGAGCTGCTGGCGCCGCGCGTCGGCCATCTCCTCGCCGCCGACATTTCCGAGACGGCGTTGGAGCGCGCCCGGCGGCGCTGCAGCGCTCTGGGCAATGTCGAGTGGCGCCGCCTCGACCTGCTCGACGATCCGCTGCCCGATGCCCTCGACCTCATCGTCTGCTCGGAAGTTCTGTACGTCCTCGCCGACCGCGCAGCCCTCGCCCGCGTCGCCCGACGCCTGGCCGCATCGCTGGCGCCAGGCGGCCGTCTTCTCTGCGCACATGCCTTTGTCCTCGGGGATGATCCCACACGCACCGGCTACGATTGGGGGGCGGCTTTCGGCGCCAAGGTGATCACCGAGACCCTGTCGGCCACGCCCGGCCTCGCCCTTGAACGCTCGCTGCAGAACGAGCTCTATCGCGTCGACCTGTTCCATCGTCTCGCCGAGGGCGAGGTGGCACCGGCGCCGCATATCGAGCGGGTCGAGCTCGGCCCCTCGCCCGAGCCCGACTTCGCGCGCAATGTCGTCTGGGGTGGCGCGGTGGCGCAGCGCACCGAAGTCGGTCGGCGCGAGCGCACCGATCGCCTGCCCATCCTGCTCTACCATCTCATCGCCGAGGATGGTCCGGCCGACCTGGCGCGCTATCGCCAGGCGCCGACGGCCTTCGCCGAGCAGATGCGCTGGCTGCGGCGCAACGGCTACCACGCCGTAACGTCGCACGACGTCGCACGCCATCTCGCGGCCAGCCAGCCGTTCGCGGGACGGCCGCTGCTGATCAGCTTCGACGACGCCTACCGCGACTTCCACGACACGGCCTGGCCGATCCTGCGCGCCCACGACTTCACGGCGGAGATCTTCGTCGTCACCGACAAGGTCGGCGGCCATGCCGACTGGGACGCCGCCTACGGCCCACCGGCGCCGCTGATGGGCTGGCTGGAAATCCAGGAACTGGCGGCAGCCGGCGTACGCTTCGGCAGTCACATGGCGAGCCACAGCCACATGGCCGATCTCTCGAGTCGAGAGATCGTGCTCGAAGCGGCCCGTTCGCGCGCCGCGCTGGAACGGGCGCTCGGTGCGGAATGTCGGTCGATCGCGGCACCTTTCGGTGAAGGCGACGAGCGCTTCGTCCGCATCGCCCGCCAGTGTGGTTATGCCAGCGGCTTCACCACGGAGCCCGGCCATGCCGCCCTCGGCCAGGACCCGCTTCGCCTGCCCCGCGTCGAGGTCGTCGGCGGCTGGTCGATCGAGGCTTTCATCGAGGCCGTGCAAGGCGTTTGACCGGCCTTTGACCGGGCGACAGGCCGCGCGAGCGGCGAGATGGCCCATCCAGCTCGGCCCGCATCGTGCTACAGGATCGCAAGGAGCGAGGGGAATCACGTGTCATGACAACCAAGTCGGCGCCGGCTCGACCCGATTTCGAGCGGATTGCGCTTTTGTTGCAGGGCGGCGGCGCGCTCGGCTCCTATCAGGCCGGCGTCTACCAGGCGATGGCCGAGGCCGGCCTGCATCCCGACTGCGTGGCCGGCATCTCGATCGGCGCCATCAACTCGGCGATCATCGCCGGCAATCCGGCCGCCGAGCGCGTCGACAAGCTGCGCCGGTTCTGGGAGACCGTCAGCAGTCCGCCGCTCGGCATCCCGGACCTCGCCTCGCTGAAGCTCAGCAACGACTTCCAGCACACGATGGTCAACCAGTGGCGCGCCTTCGGCATCCTGATGTTGGGCGCGCCGGGCTTCTTCCAGCCGCGCATCCCGCCGCCGATCTTCACGCCGGCGGCGGCACCCGACAGGCTGGGCTTCTACGACACCAAACCGCTCAAGAGCCTGCTGGAAGACCTGGTCGATTTCGACCGCATCAATGCCCGCGAGACTCGCTTCAGCGTCGGCGCGGTCAACATCAAGACCGGCAACTTCATCTATTTCGAGAACCAGACCCACACGATCATCGCCGAGCACATCATGGCGAGCGGCGCCCTGCCACCGGGTTTCCCCGCCATCGAGATCGAGGGCGACTACTACTGGGACGGCGGCATCGTTTCCAACACGCCGCTGCAATGGGTGCTCGACAGCCGGCCGCGCCAGGACACGCTCGCCTTCCAGGTCGACCTGTGGAGCGCGCGCGGCGAGCTGCCGCGCGACATGATCGAGGTCGATGTCCGCCAGAAGGACATCCGCTATTCGAGCCGCACCCGCAAAGGCACCGACGAGTTCCGCCGCATGCAGTCGATGCGCCGCGCCGCCGCCAAGCTCCTGGACGGCATGCATCCGGAGCTGCGCCAGACGCCGGAGGCCGAAATGCTCGCCCAGGAGGCCGACAGCAAGGTCTACAACATCGTCCACCTGATCTATCACGCCCAGCGCTACGAGGGCTCGTCGAAGGACTACGAATTCTCCCGCCGCACCATGGAGGAGCACTGGGCGAGCGGCTACAGCGACATGGCGCGCACGCTCCGTCATCCAGAAGTCTTGCAGAGGCCGCAGAGTGCCGACGGCGTATTCACCTTCGACCTCAAGACACAGGGCAGGAAGTAGCCCCCCTCCGCTCCTGCGGAGCTTCGGGGGACCGAAATTGATTGATGACTTAAATCACCCCAAGCTGCTCGGCAGCGTAGGCGGGTAGGAAGCAGGAGCAGACGAACATGAAACTGGCCGACGTCCGCAAGAACGCCTTCGCGATGCCGCTCAACAACCCCGCCTATCCGCGGGGGCCGTATCGTTTCTACAATCGCGAGTTCGTCGTCATCAGCTATCGAACCGATCCCGAGATCCTGCGCGCCGTCGTGCCCGAGCCGCTCGAGGTGGTGGGCGACACGGTGAACTACGAGTTCATCCGCATGCCGGATTCGACGGGCTTCGGCGACTACACCGAGACCGGCCAGGTGATCCCGGTGCGTTTCAAGGACGCCAAGGGCGAGGTCCAGGAAGGCGGCTACGTGCACGCCATGTATCTCGACGACAATTCGCCGATCGCCGGCGGCCGCGAGATCTGGGGTTTTCCCAAGAAGCTCGCCTCGCCCAAGATCAGCCACGAGAACGAGACGCTGGTCTGCACCCTGCATTACGGCAGCGTGCTCTGCGTCAACGCCACCATGGGCTACAAGCATCGCGAGGTCGATCAGGCGCCGCTGCTGAAAAGCCTCGCCAAGCCCAACTTCATGATCAAGATCGTCCCGCACGTCGACTGCTCGCCGCGCGTCTGCGAACTGGTGCGATACTACGTCGAGGACGTGACCGTGAAGGGCGCGTGGGCCGGGCCGGCCGCGCTGCAGCTCTTCGATCACGCGCTCTGTGACGTCAATCGCCTGCCGGTGCGACAGGTCGTGTCGGCCAGCCACTTCGTCACCGACCTGACATTGGGTCTTGGTGAAGTCGTGTTCGACTACCTCGCGAAGTAATCTCTCTCGCCAAAGGATCGTTCCATGTCCAACTTCAAGGGAAGAGTTGCCATCGTCACCGGCGCGGCCAGCGGCATCGGCAAGCAGATCGCGTTCCGGCTCGCCGCCGAGGGCGCCATCCCGGTGATCGCCGACCTCAATCTCGACGCCGCCGGCGCCACGGCCAAGGAGATCCAGGCCAAGGGCTCCGATGCCTTCGCCGTCGCCATGAACGTCACTGACGAGGCCCAGGTCGAGAAGGGCGTGGCCGACACCGTGGCCAAGTACGGCAAGGTCGACATCCTGGTGAGCAACGCCGGCATCCAGATCGTCAAGCCCCTCGTCGACTTCCCCTTCGCCGACTGGAAGAAGCTTCTGTCCATCCATCTCGATGGCGCCTTCCTCACCACCAAGGCCTGCCTCAAGCACATGTATGCCGCAAAGTACGGCCGCGTCGTCTACATGGGCTCGGTCCGTTCGAAGGAGGCCTCCAAGCTCAAGGCGCCCTATGTCACCGCCAAGCACGGCCTCATCGGGCTCGCCAAGGTGCTGGCCAAGGAGGGTGCGGAATACAACGTCTCGGCCAACGTGGTCTGCCCGGGCTTCGTGCGCACGCCCCTGGTCGACAAGCAGATCCCCGAGCAGGCCAAGGAGCTCAACATCAGCGAGGCCGACGTCATCAAGCATGTCATGCTGAAGGACACGATAGACGGCCAGTTCACCACCACCGACGAAGTGGCTGATGCCGTCCTGTATTTCGCCGGAGCGTCCAGCACTGCACTGAGTGGACAGTCGATGGTCGTCAGCCATGGCTGGTTCATGCAGTAATCCTGCAGGTCACAGTTGTGTTGCAAGGTTGCAACGCCTCCATGGATATGGCGGAGGTTAGGCAACTAGGGCGGAAGGGACCTCGTTGGATGGGAACTACTCGCATCCAAACGAGGGAACCCTCTGCATGTTCAAGAAGTCATTGCTGGCCGCTGCCGCAGCCTTGGTTCTGCCCGCTGCAGCGAATGCCCAGACCGGCACGGTCTATCCGGGCTTCTATATCGGCGCCGAAGGCGGCCTGAACTGGCTGCTCAACAACAACAGCTACCAGATGGACACCGGCTGGGCCGCCGGCGGCAAGATCGGCTACGACTTCGTCGGTCCTCGCATCGAGGTGGAGGGCCTTTATCACTCCAACACCGGAACTGGTAACGTCCTCTTCCCGGGTGGCGTGGCCAATGTACGCGGTCGAGTCGACCAGGTCTCGGTGATGGCCAACCTGTTCTATGACTTCAACATCGGTGGACCGATCGTGCCGTTCATCGGCGCCGGCGCCGGTATCGCCTTCGTCGATTCGACCATCCAGGGCTGCAACCTGTGCAGCACCCAGTTCGCCTACCAGGGCATCATCGGCGTCGGCTACAACATCACCGACGCGTTCCGCATCAACCTGGACGGCCGCTACTACGGCACCACCAACCCCGGTGCCTTCACCAACAACAACATCATGACCATGCTGAGCCTGACCTATAAATTCGGCCAGCCCGAGATGGCGCCCCCTCCGCCACCGCCGCGGGGGGGGGGGGGGGGCCCGGGGGGGTAGGGGGTTTTTGG
>JAEZHS010000375.1 GCA_023436825.1 Pseudomonadota bacterium
ACTTCCGCATCGGCGTGCATCTCGGCGAGGTCATCGTCGACGACGAGGACCAGAACATCTTCGGCGACGGCGTCAACCTCGCCGCCCGCATCCAGGCGATGGCCGAGCCCGGCGGCATCGCCGTGTCGCGCGCCGTGCGCGATCTGGTCGAGCTCCGCATCGAGTACGCGTTCGTCGACGGCGGCGAGCACTCGTTGAAGAACGTGAGCCGCTCAGTGCAGATCTTCCATGTCCACCACACCAAACCGGCGACAGCGGTGACGGCGGCGCCCAACACGACGACGCGGATGGTGCCGCAGGTGACGCTGCGCTTCGAGGGCACCGATTCGACCAAGACCAAGCACGCGTTCGACGTCACACTCGACAAGCTGATGAGGAAGTCGGACGGCATGGTGATCGGCCGCGCCGCCGACCAGTGCGACTTCGTCGTGGCGCATCCTACGGTATCGCGTCGCCATGCCCGGCTGCGGTTGGCGGGCGAGGCCGTGCAGGTCGAGGATCTCGGCTCGACCAACGGCACCAAGGTCGGCGAGCAGATGCTGAAGGCGAATGAGCCGATGGCCTTGCATGCCGGCGACAAGCTGCGCATCGGCGACGTCGACATGCTTGTGCGTCATCTCTAGCGCCGGCCCGCCATGACCGGCCCCACGCAAGTCACCGGACAATCCGGCCAGGCCGCCGCGGCCATCCCGGACGTCGACTACGTCGCCCTGCAGCCCGGCCAGACGATCGGTCGTTATGAGATCGTGTCGGTGCTCGGCCAGGGCGGCTTCGGCATCACCTACCGTGCGCGCGACGTGCAGCTCGGTCGCGAGGTCGCGATCAAGGAGTACCTGCCTTCGGCGCTCGCCATCCGCCAGGACGGCGCCACGGTGCTGCCGCGCACCACCAAGATGGCGGACGATTTCGGCTGGGGCCGCGACCGCTTCGTCACCGAGGGCCGCACGCTGGCAAGCCTGCATCGTGCGACGGCGATCGTGCATGTCTTCGACTACCTCGAGGCCAACGGTACCGCCTACATCGTGATGGAACTCCTGAGCGGCGAGACGCTCGAGGATCGTATCGCCAAGAACGGCAAGCTCTCCGCCGAGGAAGTCGATCGCATCCTGTGGCCGCTGCTCGACGGGCTGGAGCAAGTGCACAACGCGGGCTTCCTGCATCGCGACATCAAGCCCGCCAATATCCTGCTCGATGCGACGGGCAATCCGACGCTGATCGATTTCGGCGCCTCGCGCGCGGCGATGGCCGGGCGCAGCACGGCGCTCACCGCCATCTTCACGCCGGGCTATGCCGCGGCCGAGCAGATGACTTCGGCCAAGCAGGGACCGTGGACGGACATCTACGGTTTCTCGGCCACGCTCTATCATGCGATTGTCGGCAAGACGCCGCCCGGCGCCTTCGATCGCATGCTGAGCGACACCTACGAGCCGCTGTCGCAGATCAAGCCCGCCGGCTTCTCGCCGGGCGTGCTGGCCGGCATCGACGCGGGCCTTGCCGTCGTGGCGAGCGACCGGCCTCAGAGCATCGCCGGCTGGCGGCCGATCCTCGGCATGACCGAGGCGCCGACAGCCGACTCCACGGTCGTCATCGGCAAGGAACCGCCGCCGCTGCAGCAGGCGGTGCAGCCGGTGCGGCACGTCTCGACCCTGCCGCCGCCTGCGGCGTCGACGGCCTCCGGCCGAACCGGCCTGTGGATCGCGCTTGCGGCCGTCGTGCTCGTGCTTCTGGGCGGCGGCGGCTACTACTACGCCATGCGGGGCCCCGACCCTGAGACGGTCAAGGCACGCCAGGCGGCTGAGGAGGCCGAGGCGCGTCGGCTCAAGGCCGAAGAGGAAGCGTCCAAACTGCGCGCCGAGAACGAGCAGCGCCAGAAGGCCGAGGAAGAGCGCCAGAAGGCCGCCCAGGTCGCTGCCGCCCGAGAACGCCAGGAAGCGGCCGACGCCGCGGCCAAGAAGCAGTTCGAGGAAGAGACCCGGCGCAGGGTCGAAGCCGAAATGGCCGCTCAGAAGAAGGCCGAGGAAGAGGCCAAGCGCAAGGCCGACGAAGAAGCCGAGGCGCGCCGCAAGGCCATCGAGGACGCCCGCAAGGCCGTCGAGTTCGTCTCCGGCTCATTCGACCATTTCGGCAAGACGCTGATGATGATTGGCCTGAAGGATCGCCCTGAGGAGATCCGCCTGCAGGGCGTCGACGTCGTCAACGATCCGGACCTGAACAAGGTCGCGGTCCAGGCGCTGGCCGTGCAGCCGCGCGACCTGCGTTGCCGCCAGACCGACCGGCTGACCGACGGCACACCGCTCTATCGCTGCCTGATCACCCAGCTCAACGCCAAGCAGCCGCTGAACGACATTCCCGATACCGACCGCGTCGACCTCGCCCTGGCGCTGGTGAAGAACGGACTGGTGCTCGCCTCGTGCGATGCGCCGCGTTCTTACGCTGACGCTGAAGACGATGCGCGTGGCCGCAAACAGGCCCTTTGGGGTAGAGTAACGGTTCAGGAATACAAACGGAGATGCACCAAATGACTGCATTGACTGCCCAGACGACGACCTTGCGCATGGTGAGCCGGAAGCTCGCGATGCAAGCGGTCGGCATCGTCGCCGCCCTCGGCCTGGCGACGGCGTGCACGACCAGCGAGAGCGGCGGGCCTTCCAACCAGGCGATGGGCACCTTCATGGGAGCTGCGGTCGGCGGTGCTGTGGGCGGTCTCGCCTTCGGTTCGGCGGGCGGCATCGTCGGCGGCGCGCTGGTCGGCGCGCTGGCGGGCTACCTCGTCGGCCGCGCGCTCGATAACCAGGAGCGGGCGCGTCTGGCGCAAGCCACGCAGACCGCCTTCACGGCCGAGACCAACCAGCAGACGACCTACACGGTCGAGCCGACGACCAAGTCCACGAGTGCGACGCCACCGCCGCCCACGGTCGTAGCCGCCAAGCCGGTGGCGCCGGCGACGACGCGCGCCGACGGCAGCACCTGCCGCCCGATGGAACTCACCGCCACCAAGAACGGCCAGACCACGACCGAGACCACGACCTTCTGCAAGTCGGCGGGCTCCAACGAGCTGAAGCCGGTTTCGGTGTAGTCTAAGCCAGGAGCACATTCCGTCCGGGTGGAACAGCCGGATGGAATGTGCCCCTGTGAAAAGCAGCATTTCCCCGCGCGCGTTCCAGCACTTTCTGAGGCCGCTGCCTCGGTAGGGAGGTGCCCGCGGTTGCGCGTCGATAGCGATGAGTCGCACTTGCGATATCGCGCTCACTCGGGCGCAATAGCGGCAGCACAGACACAAGGAATGGATCATGGCAGGCAATCTGAAGGCGGCCGAATTGCGTCGGCTGCTGGCACAGGGCGAGTTCATCCTGGCGCCCGGCATCTATGACGGCATCTCGGCGCGCGTCGCCGACGGCATGGGTTTCCCGGCGCTCTACATGACGGGCTACGGCGCCACTGCCTCGATGCTGGGGCTGCCCGATGCGGGCCTTGCCACCTATTCGGACATGGTGGGGCGCGCCGAGATGATCTGCTCGGTGGTCAAGACGCCGCTGATCGCCGACGCCGACACCGGCTACGGCGGATTGCTGAATGTGCAGCGTACGGTCCGCGGCTACGAGGCGGCGGGCGTCGCGGCGATCCAGATCGAGGACCAGGAGATGCCCAAGAAGTGCGGCCATACGCCCGGCCGCCGCGTCGTGCCGGCCGACGAGATGGTGATGAAGATCCGCGTCGCCGCCGACGCGCGGCGCCATGCCGAGACCATGATCGTGGCGCGTACCGATGCGCGCACCGCGCACGGCCTCGACGAGGCGCTGCGCCGCGCCGGGCTTTACGAGGAGGCGGGCGCCGACGTGATCTTCGTCGAATCGCCCGAGAGCGAGGCCGAGCTGGAGCGCATCGGCAAGGAAGTGAGCAAGCCCTTGCTCGCCAACATGGTCGAGTTCGGCAAGACGCCGCGGGTCGAGGCCGATCGGCTGAAGAAGTGGGGCTTCGACATCGCCATCTATCCCGGGTTGGGCTTCAGCGTTGCTGCAGAGGCCATGCGCCAAGCCTGGTCTTATTTGAAGGAAAAGGGCACCAGTGCGGGCATCGAAGTGCCACAATATCGCGGCATGCACGAGCTGATGGGGTTCCCCGAAGTATGGGACTTCGAGAAACGCTGGGTGTCATGAACGGCAAGCAGTTCCTGGAAATGCTGGCGCGCCTGCCGGCGCGGGTCTGGCTGCAGGCTATCCTGGGCCTGATCGGCTTCGTCGTGCTGGCGGTGCTGGGCTTCGCCGTGATCGCGGGCGTGGCGGCCGTGGTGCTGGTCGCGATCCTGGTCTTCAAGGCGCGGCAGTGGCTGGCGAGCCTGTTCACCGGCCGCCCGATGCCCGAGCCGCCGGCGCGTCAGGACCGCAAGGTGATCGATGTGCAGTACGAGATCGTCGACCGCAGCAAGGACGACGTGAAGCGGTAGATCTTACCTGAGCCGGCACTATTCATTCGCAACATCTACCTCGGATAGTGCAACGCCTTTCACCACGGCGAGCGCTGTTGAGAGAATTGCGCGGTCGTGGTTGGCAAGCGCGATGCGTACCATGTTGGGGGCATGGGCCGGCATCACGGCGAAGGCCGCTGCCGGAGTCACGGCGATATTGCGCCGCGCCATGGCCAACGCGAAGACTTCCGCACGCCACTGCTCCGGTAGGTCGAGTAATAGATGATAGGTCGAAGGGTTCCTGCGCATGGACAGGCCCGCCAACTCGCGCGACGCGATCGCCTGTCGCGCAGCGGCGTCGGCACGCTTCGCGTCCTCTAGGGCTGAGATGGCACCGTCGGAGGCGTACCGCACTGCGATTTCGAGTGGAAATGCTGTCGGCCCCCAGCCTCCGGATCGAAGCGCAGCTATCAATCGCAAATGCAGCGTCGCGGGCGCTGAGATGATCCCGATCGTGAGGCCTGGGCTCGCGCGCTTCGAGAAACTATCGACCAGTACCACCGTGTCCTGAGCAAGAGCCGCGAGTGGAGGCGGAGCCTGCGGCTCGAGGAAGCTGTAGACGGCATCCTCGACAATGTGCACCGGAGCGTTGTCCGGGCGCTTGAGCCGCCTCACCGTTGCGACAATCTCCTGCCGCCGCTCGTTCGACATTGTCGTGCCGGACGGATTTTGCGCCGTAGGCTGCAGGTAGACGGCATGGAGCGGCGCCTTCCGGTGCGCTGTCTTCAGGGCATCGGGTGTAACGCCCTGCTCGTCACAGATCAGGGCAACCGTGGAGAAGCCCAGTCGCATGGCAGAAGCCTTCGCCACCGGATAGGTCAGAGCTTCAAAGCCGATCCGGCCTCCGGGCGGAACCAGGGCCGAGAACGCGGCAGTCAATGCTTGCCGGCCGTTTCCTGCGAACAGCAAGTTCTCCGGCTTGGCTTTCCAGCCACCGTAGCTCAGCGTCGAGGCGATCGCGGCACGGTCGGCCGCCGTGCCCTGAACATTGACGGCACGCAATGCTCGATCAAGTGCTTCCGGCCTCCGCACGAGCGTTCCCAGAACGCGCGACATCAGCACATGCTGGTCCGGGAGAATCGGATAGTTCGTCTCAAGGTCGATCCTGGCCAGCGCAGGCTCGGCTAGCGCCGGGCTCGAGGGTGGAGCAGTGGTCCGCACATATGTTCCGCGTCCGACCTCGCCGGTCACCAGACCCATCCTGACCAATTCGGCGTAGACACGGGAGGCCGTGGACGTGGCGATCCCCCGCGAGTGCGCGAACGCCCGCTGCGTCGGTAGACGCTCGCCCGGTCGCAAACGCCCCTCGGCGATATCAGCGGCCAAGTGGGCTGCGATTCCCAGGTAGTCTGTCATGTGCATTGCTCCGAGAGCATTGATCCTATTGATTTGAATAAAGTGTCGGATCAAGTTGAATTTGCGGTCGGTCATTGGCCGCTTGGTCCTGCTGCATGAGGGAAGCGCCGATGCACATCGCGGTTCTGACATTCGATGGCTTCAACGAGCTCGACTCGTTTATTGCTGCCGCGATCCTGAATCGCCAGCGCCCGAAGGGATGGAAGGCGTTCATTACGTCGCCCACCAAGACTGTGACGTCGCTGAACGGGGTGACCGTCGAAGCGGAACGAGGTCTGGAGTTCGCCGCCCAGGCCGACGCCGTGATCATCGGTAGCGGCACCAAGACCCGAGACATCGCCCGGGACGAAGCTGTGCTGTCTCAGCTGCGTCGTCTGGACCCGGGCCGACAGCTGATCGGAGCGCAGTGTTCGGGCACGCTGTTGCTGTCGCGCACGGGCTTGCTCGGCAATCGCCCGGCATGCACGGACCTGACGACGAAGCCTTGGGTCATCGAAAGCGGCGTTCGTGTTCTCGACCAGCCCTTCTTTGCTGACGGAAACATTGCGACGGCCGGAGGCTGCTTGGCATCCCAGTATCTGGCGACATGGATGCTGCTACGCGCCGGCAGCGAGGAAGACGCGAGGTCGATCCTGCACTACGTGGCCCCGGTCGGCCAAAAGGAAGAGTACGTCGAACGAGCGCTCGGCTCGGTGCAGCCTTACCTGTCGTCGCCTGCCGTGGGCGCGGTGCGCGCTGCCTGAACACTTCTGAAGGAGTATCCGTCATGACGATCACACGCCATCACGTGGGCGAGCGATTCGCCCTTGCGGTCGATACCGGGCAACTCGTCTTCACGAATGGACAGGTCGCTGCCGCACCGAATGGAGCGGACACCAAGGATCAGACAGCTCAGGTGCTGCGCCAGATCGACCAGCTTCTCAAGGAAGCGGGTACTGACAAAAGCCATATCGTGAACGCGACGGTATGGCTCGCGGACCTGGAGGATATGCCGCAGATGAACGCGGCGTGGGACGAGTGGCTCGACCGCCGAAGTGTCCCCGCGCGCGCCTGCGTGGGAGCGCAGCTTGCCAATCCCGATTGGAAAGTCGAGATCGCGGTCGTCGCAACGAAATAGAACAGAGCCGGAAGAAGTGCCACTGGAGTAACCCACCCCTGGTGAACGAAACGATAGCCTCACCCTGAGGAGCGCACGCAGTTCGCGTCTCGAAGGATGGGTAACACGAAGACTGATGCCCACCCTTCGAGACGCATCGCTTCGCGATGCTCCTCAGGGTGAGGTCATGCTGGGTCAGCGATACTCACGACGCGCCACTGGAGTGGCGCCCGCGCCCCCAGCGTCAACACGACCACTGGAAGCCGTCGATTACGAAGTGCTGGCCGGTGATGAAGCAGGGCTCCGAGGTCGCTAGGAAGGCCACGAGCTGGGCGACGTCGGCGGGCGTGCCGAGGCGGTCCAGCATGATGCCTTTCTTCATCTCCTCGCCGCGTGAGCGCGTCAGGCTGTTGCCGAGCTCGGTCTCGATCACGCCGGGACAAATGGCGTTGATCATGATCCTGGGGCCGAGCTCCTTGGCGAGGGATCGCGTGAGCCCGAGGATGCCGGCCTTGGCCGCGGCATAGGCGTGCTTGCTGACGGCGCTGGTGACGCCGCCCGACAGCGCATTGAGCGACGACATGCTGGCGATGCGGCCGCCGGCCTCCTGCTTCAGCATGACCGGAGCCACGGCGTGGATGAAGTTGAAGCAGCTCTTGAGGTTGACCGCGATGGTGCGGTCGAACTCCTCCTCCTTGATCTCCAGGATGCCTTTGGCGTTGGAAGCGCCAGCATCGTTCAGCAGGAAGTCAATCCTGCCCCATTGCCGCGCGACGTCCTCGACCACCTCGTGGGCGCGCGCGAACGAGACGACGTCGGCCTGGTAGGTGAGCGCCTTGCGGCCGATCTCGGCGACCTCGCTTGCCGTGCGCTTCGTCTCGGGCTCGAGCAGATCGACCAACGCGATGTCGTACCCGCGCCGCGCCAACTCGAGAGCGCAACCGCGGCCGATGCCGCGCGCCCCGCCGGTGACGATCGCTGTTCTTGGGTCGACCTTGTTCACGCTGCATGCTCCTTGGCATAGCGTGCCACCTGCTCGTGGGTGGCGAACCACACCTTGCCCTTGGCCTTGGCGTGGCGGATCAGCTCGTCGACGATCCAGATGCGCGAGCGGTAGCCGATGATGTGCGGATGCATGGTGAGCTGGAAGATGCCGCCTTCATCCCACGCCGCATCGAGCTCGCGCCGGAAAGTCTCCAGCACGTCGGTCGGCGGCGTGTAGGGCCGGAGCGAGGAGAAGCGGTGCATGGAGAAATAGACCGCGTCGTCGCGCACCCACTCGACCGGCAGTTCGAGCACGCCGGTGGGCTCGCCGTGCAGCAGCAGCTCGTAGCAATCCTCGTCGGCCATCAGCGAGGAATCGTAGAACAGGCCCATCTCCTTCTCGATGGCGAGCGTGTTGGGGCTGAAATCCCACGACGGCGTGCGCATGCCGACGGCGCGCTTGCCGGTGACCTTCTCCAGCGTGTCGGCCGAGCGCAGCATCAGGTCGCGTTCGGCCTCGTAAGGCAGCGCCGAGTTCAGCTCGTGGATCCAGCCATGGATGCCGATCTCATGGCCTTCGCCGATGAGCGAGCGCTGCTCCTCGGGATGCAGCAGGGCGGAGACCGCGGGCACATAGAACGTCGCCTTCACGTCGTGCCGATCGAGCAGGGCACGGATGCGCGGCACGCCGACCCGGCTGCCGTACTCGCCCCAGCACAGCCGGCCGATCGACTTGCCGCCGTCGCGCAGCTCGTTGGTCTCGTGGTCGGAATCGAAGCTGAGCGCGACGGCGCAGCGGGCGCCGTCGGGCCAGCTGTTCGGCCTGTAGCGCTGGCCGGCGCGGACCTGCTTGACCAGTGTGCGCCAGTGCTCTTCGTTCCACTGCCAGGGCTCAAGCTGCTGCGAGGCGTGGGTATCCGGCATGACGACCTCCATGTCGGGCCAGGGATGGCCCGCTTGCCGGAAATGCTACACGGTAACGATGCGCGGCCGCTATGCGCGCGCCACGTGGCTGCTTCCATCGCGAGTGCAGACGAGGAGATACTGCCGTGCCCACCAATCCGATCCGCGTCCATTCGACCACGCCCGAAATCGCACCAACGCGCCGGCTCAAGCCTGCCGATCCCTGCATCATGGTCATCTTCGGCGCGAGCGGTGATCTCACACGCCGGCTCGTGGTGCCGGCGCTGTACAACCTTGCCCATACCGGCGTGCTGCCGGAGAACTTCGCGTTGATCGGCGCCGATCACAACCAGCGCACCGCCGAGCAATGGCGCGGGCTCCTGCTCGACATGCTGAAAGGCTTCGCCGGCAACCGGGCGTCGGAATCCGGTGGCGATGCGATCGACCAGGCGGTGTGGCAGAAGCTTGCCGCGCGCATGAGCTACGTGACGGGCGATTTCACCACGCCGGAGCTCTACACGGCGATCGGCAAGGCGCTGGCCGAGATCGAGAAGGCGCACGGCACCCGGGGCAACGTCATCTTCTACCTCGCCGTGGCGGATCGCTTCTTCGGCACCATCGTCGATCGGCTGGGTGAGGCGGGCCTCGTCCGGCAGGGCGGGAGCGAGGATGGCCGGCCGGCCGTCTGGCGTCGCGTCGTGGTCGAAAAGCCGTTCGGTCACAGCCTGCCATCGGCACGCGAGCTGAATGCGCAACTGCTGCGCGCGCTCGGCGAGGACCAGATCTTTCGTATCGATCACTTCCTCGGCAAGGACACGGTGCAGAACATCATGGCGTTGCGCTTCGCCAACGGGTTCTTCGAGCCGATGTGGAATCGCGACCGCATCGACCATGTGCAGATCACTGCCGCCGAAGCGGTCGGCGTCGAGGGCCGCGGCAGGTTCTACGAGAAGGCCGGCGCGTTGCGCGACATGGTCCCCAATCACGTCTTCAGCCTGCTGTCGATGGTGGCGATGGAGCCGCCGACCTGCTTCGAGGCCGACGCGATCCGCTCCAGGAAGGCGGACGTTTTCGCCTGCATGCGGTCGGTCGACCCGAAGGCGGCGGTACGCGGCCAGTACGGCGCCGGTACCGTGCAGGGCAGGCCGGTGAAGGCCTATCGTGAAGAACCCACCGTGGCGCCCGATTCCAACGTCGAGACCTACGCCGCCATGCGACTCGAGATCGACAATTGGCGATGGGCGGGCGTGCCGTTCTACGTGCGCACCGGCAAACACATGGCCGAGCGCCTGACCGAGATCGCTATCCGCTTCAAGCAGGCGCCGCACATTCCCTTCGAGAATACGCCGGTCAATGAGCTGCCGCCGAACTGGCTGGTGCTGCGCATCGCGCCCGACGAGGGGATCTCGCTGCAGTTCGAGGTCAAGCGCCGCGGGCCGGCGATGGAGCTCGCCGCCGTGAAGATGGATTTCGCCTACGACGACTGGTTCCAGCGCGAGCCGAACGTCGGCTACGAAACGCTGCTCTACGATGTCATGATCGGCGACCAGACGCTGTTCATGCGGGCCGACATGATCGAAGAGGCATGGCGCATCGTGCAGCCGGTGCTGGACGCCTGGGCGGCCGACGAGGCCGACTTCCCCAACTACGAATCGGGCGGCAGCGGTCCGGCGGCGGCCGATGCGCTGATCGACGGTGACCGCGCCTGGCGGCCGGTGAGCCTTCCACCAAAGCGGAAGGCCTGAGTGGCTCCAGAGCAGCGTCCGCGCTGCTTGAGTCTTTCCTCCCCAGTGAAGCTGGGTGGGCGTTTTGGCCACCTTGCGGCCAAAAGCGCCTTGGTGCCCGCGCCGCGAGTGGAGGGGTCATGGGCCTCCGCGATTGCTGTGGCCTATGACCGCGTGGGAAGGACGTGATTCAGGCAGCTCGGACCGCGCTCTAGGCCGACAGATCGAGGATCTTTCCCGGGTTCATCAGGTTCTGCGGATCGAGCGCGCGCTTGATGGCGCGCATGGTGTCGAGCTCGACCTGGCTGCGATAGTGCGCGAGCTCCTCGACCTTCATCTGGCCGATGCCGTGCTCGGCCGAGATCGAGCCGCCGTAACGCACGACGATGTCGTAGACGGCGGTGCTGATGTCATGGGCGTGCGCCATGAAGCGCGACTTGTCCCAGCCGGCCGGCGCCTGGCAGTTGAAGTGCAGATTGCCGTCGCCGACATGGCCGAACGGCACCGGACGGCATTCGGGCAGGGCCTTCTTCATGGCCGCCAGGCCTTCGCTCATGAAGGCCGGGATCTTGCTGACCGAGACCGAGATGTCGTGCTTGATCGACGGGCCCTCGCGCTTCTGGGATTCGGAGTGGTTCTCGCGCAGCGCCCAGAAGGCCTTCGCCTGTGCCTCGTTCTGGGCGAGCGCCGCATCGAGCACCAAGCCCTGTTCCATGGCCTCGCCGAGATAGGCTTCCATCTTCTCTAAAAGCCCGGTCTCGTTGGCGCCGGCGCGGCGCGGCCGGGTCGACGACCACTCCAGCAGCACGTACCAGTCGTGACGCTCGCCGAGCGGATCGACGGAGCCGGGAATGTGCTGCAGCACGAGGTCGATACCCTGGCGGGCCATCAGCTCGCAGGAGGTGACGTTGTCCTCGCTGGCGGCATGCGCGCCGCTCAGCAGCGTCACGGCGGCCTCGGGCGAGGGCACGGCGATCCACGAGGTCGCGACATCCTTGGGCTTGGGCCAGAGCTTCAGCACCGCCTTGGTGATGATGCCGAGCGTGCCTTCGGCACCGAGATAGAGGTCGCGCAGGTCGTAGCCGGTATTGTCCTTCTTGAGCGCGCGCAGGCCGTTCCACACCTCGCCCTGCGGCGTGACGACTTCGAGCCCCAGCACGAGCTGGCGGGCATTGCCGTAGTGCAGCACCTGCACGCCGCCGGCATTGGTCGAGAGGTTGCCGCCGATGGTGCAGCTTCCCTCGGCGGCGAGGCTCAGCGGAAACAGGCGGTCGTGCTGGGCTGCCGTCTCCTGGATGGTTTTAAGCACCGCGCCCGCCTCGACCGTCATGGTATAGCCGATGGCATCGACCTCGACGATGCGGTTCATGCGATTGAGCGACAGCACGATCTCGCGGCCCTGCTGGTGCGGCGTGCCGCCGCCCATCATGCCGGTATTGCCGCCCTGCGGCACGACCGCGACCTTCTCGGCGATGCAGAGTTTTACCACGGCGGCCACTTCCTCGGTGGTCGCCGGCCGCACAACGGCCAGCGCCGCGCCGAGATAGTTCTCGCGCCAGTCCGTGAGGTAGGGGTGTTTGCCGGGTTCGTCGAGGATCAGGCCGCGTTCGCCGACGATGGCGCGAAGTTTGTCGATGAAGTCGGTCATGGTTCCTGTCTTGCACTCGCCTTCATGTTCCTCTCCCCCTTGGGGAGAGGAGCATGACGTCAGAGCCGCAAAATCTTGCCGGGGTTCATGATGTTCTTCGGATCGAGCGCGCGCTTCAGTGAGCGCATGGTGTCGAGCTCGATCTTGCTGCGGTAATGCGCCAGCTCGTCGATCTTGTCGATGCCGATGCCGTGCTCGGCCGAGATCGAGCCAGCCATGTCGCGCACCAGGTCGTTCACCGCCCGCGTGATGGCGGGTGCGTACTGGCGCATCGCCTCGCGGTCCATGCCGACCGGCGACATGAAGGAGAAGTGGATGTTGCCGTCGCCGATATGGCCCAGCGGATAGGGCCGGATGCTCGGCAGGATCTCCAGCACCGCCTTCAGCCCCTTGTCGATGAAGGCCGGCACCCTGGAGGTCGACACCGAGACGTCGAAGCTCAAGCCGCCGCCCTCGGCGCGCGAGGCCGGCGCCACCGATTCGCGGATCGTCCACATGTTGCGCGCCTGCGCCTCGTTCTGGGCGATCACCGCGTCGAGCACGCGGCCTGTCTCGAACTGCTCGGCCAGAAACTGCTCCATCTTCTCCAACATCCCTTCGGCGCCGTCGGCCTTGGGCCGCGACGACGACCATTCGAGCAGCAGGAACCAGTTGGTGTCGGCCTTGAGCGGATCCTGCACATTGGGGATATGGCGCAGCACCACGTCGGTGCCGGCGCGGCTCATCAGCTCGCATGAGCCGACATTGTCGTCCGACGCGGCATGCGCCTCCGACAGGATTTCGATGGCGGCCTGCGGATCGCGCACGGCGAGCCACGCCGTCGCCACGTCCTTGGGCGCAGGCCACAGTTTCAGCACGGCTTTCGTGATGATCCCGAGCGTGCCCTCGGCGCCCATGAACAGATGCTTCAGGTCGTAGCCCGTGTTGTCCTTCTTGAGCGAGCGCAGGCCGTTCCACACGTCGCCGTTGGGCAGCACGACCTCCAGGCCCAGCACCAGGTTGCGGGCATTGCCGTAGCGCAGCACCTGTACGCCGCCGGCATTGGTCGAAAGATTGCCGCCGATCATGCACGAGCCCTGGGCGCCGAGGCTCAATGGAAAGAAGCGATCGGCGTTGGCTGCGGTCTCCTGCAGGGTCTGCAGCACGCAGCCGGCCTCGACCGTCATGGTGTAGCCGACGGCATCGACCTCGATCACCTTATTCATGCGGCCGAGCGAAAGAAGGATGCCCGAGTGCGTGGGGTAGGGCGTGCCGCCGCCCATCAGGCCGGTGTTGCCGCCCTGGGGCACGATGGCGATGCCGTGCTCGTGGCAAAGTTTCACCACCTTCGAGACTTCCTCGGTCGTGCCCGGACGCACCACGACGGCCGCCGTGCCCACCAGCGAGCCGCGCCAGTCGCGTACGAACGGCTCCTTGCCCTGCTCGTCCAGGATAAGGCCCTTGTCGCCGACGATGGCGTGCAAGCCGTCGAGCACGGCCGGCGTCACGGGGACAGTGGGGATGCTGGGCGGGGCGAAGGTGTCGGGCATGCTTCCTCTCTCTCTCTCTCTCTCTCTCTCTCTCTCTTTGGCGCCAGCCTAACGCCGCCTGTCCTTGCCGTCATCCGCGGCCGCCCGGCGCAGGCGGTCGTTGATTGCGAGACCCAGTCCGGTTTGCGGAATGGGCATGACCGCGATACGCGCATGCCCCGGTTGGTCCAGGGTGCGCAGGTAAGCGAAGAGGTTGGCCGCCGCCTCCGTGAGATCGCCCCCTGAGCTGAGATTGAGCATCTGGCGCGCGCCGGGCGGCGGCTGCGGACCGAAGGCAAGCAGCGCCTCGTCGGCGGCGACACTTGTCGCGTTCAACCGCACCGGGCGTGCCGGAGCATAGTGGCTGGCGAGTTGTCCGGGCGACTTGTGTGTAGCGCTGCCGCTCGGGATGGCATCGCTGAGTGCAATGGCTCCGATCACCGCCTCGATCGCCTCGCGCGTGGCGCCGCCGGGACGCAGCAGCGTCGGCGTCGAGGTCGTGAGATCGAGCACGGTCGATTCCAGGCCGACCTCGCAGGGCCCGCCGTCGAGGATCAGCTTCACCCGATCGCCGAGCGACTCGGCGACATGCTCGGCGCGCGTCGGCCTGACCGCGCCGCTGCGATTGGCCGACGGAGCGGCGATCGGCCGGCCGGCGGCACGGATCAGCGCTTGTGCCATGGGATGCGCCGGCGCACGGATCGCTGCCGTGTCGAGTCCGGCCGTGGCCAGCAGGGCGATCGGTGAGTCCTTGGTTCGCGGCAGGACCAGCGTCAGCGGTCCCGGCCAGAAGCGCGCGGCGAGCCTGTCGGCGGTCTCGTTCCATTGCACCAGCCGCGCCGCCTCGCCGGCATCGAGCACGTGGGAGATCAGCGGGTTGAAGTGCGGCCGTCCCTTGGCCTCGAAGATCTTCGCCACCGCGCGTTCGTTGGTGGCATCGCCGCCCAGCCCATAGACCGTCTCGGTCGGGAAGGCCACCAGCTCGCCCTCGCGGATCAGCCGCGCGGCGTCGGCGATGCTCACCTTGCGTCCTTGCTGCGGGCGATGAAGTGCGGATTCTTGAACGTCGGCTTGCCGTAGCCTAGCGGCCGGCCGTCGGTTGTCACGACCTCGCCGCCCGCCGCTTCGAGCACGGCATGGCCCGCCGCGGTGTCCCATTCGTTGGTCGGACCAAAGCGCGGGTAGATGTCGGCCTTGCCCTCCGCGATCAGGCAGAACTTCAGCGACGAGCCCGCCTGCACGCGATCGGCGACGGTGAGGTTGTTGTTGCGGAACCAGATGTCGAGATCGCTGTAGATGGCATGGCTGCGGCTCGCACAGGCGGTCAGTCCGTTAAATGGCGCCGGCCGCGTGTGGATCGCGGTGAACGGGCCGTCGCCTTCGCGTTTGTCGGCGCCCTCGCCGACGACGCCGCGCCACAGCGTGCCGGTGGCGGGCGCCAGCACGATGCCGAGTGCCGGCTTGCCGTCCTCGATCAACGCGATGTTCACGGTGAACTCGCCGTTCCTCTTAATGAACTCCTTGGTGCCGTCGAGCGGATCGACCAGCCAGAACGGTCCGCCGTTCTTCAGCGTGGGCACGCGGCCCGCCGCCATCTCCTCCTCGGCCACCACCGGCGTGTCCGGCGTGAGCGCCCGCAGGCCCTTGACGATGATCGCCTCGGCGGCGTTGTCGGCGTCGGTCACCGGGCTCTTGTCGGCTTTGCTGCGCACGCCGAGATCGCCGGCATAGATGCGCATGATCTCGCGCGCCGCTTCTTCGGCAAACTGGGTGCAGGACTGGCGGAGCGTCTCGCGGGAAGGAAGGGTCACGGAATCCGTTGCGTTGAGGACGCCGACCTTATAACCCATCCCCGCATGGCAGAAAGGCTCCTCGGCGTCATATCGGCCCTGCCCGAGGAACTCGCCCATCTCAGCGACCGTTCGGGCCAGGTGCGGGAAATCGGCGGGTTCGCGTTCTGGCGCGGGGAGATCGCCGGCCGCGAGGCGGTTTTCGTCGAATCGGGCGCCGGCAAGGTCAATGCCGGCGTGGCGGCGTCGCTGCTGCTGGATCGTTTCGACTGTCGCGCGCTCCTGATGTGCGGCGTGGCGGGCGGCCTCGATCCGGCGCTGGGCGTCGGCGACATCGTGGTCGGCACCACCAATACCCAGCACGATTTCGGCGTGCACCGCGACGCCGGCTTTCACACCATCCAGCCCGGCAGCCGCCCGTCAAAGGGCGAGGAATGGGCGCCGGGCTATGCCGTGCCCGATGCGGTGGCGGCGCGCCCGCGCGCCCCCCGGCCGGGG
>JAEZHS010000389.1 GCA_023436825.1 Pseudomonadota bacterium
GCATCCAGCAGCGCGGCGTGCATCTGAGCATGCATGCGCTCTACGATCCGCCGCTCGACCGATGGATCGACGGTTTCCTCGACCGCTGGCTGGCGACCGACCAGCGCAGCGCCGCGCCCGGGCTCGCGCTCGCGGCCGACTGACGGCGGGAGATGGTTCCCCACACCGGGTTAGGTTAGGCTGCCGTCTTTCGAAGCGTGGGAGACGCGAGAATGTCCGGTGCTCTGATCTTCGTCCTGGCGTTGGTGGTCGTGGCGCTGGTGCTGGTGTTCGCCGGCGTGAAGACCGTCTCGCAGGGCAGCAACTGGACCATCGAGCGTTTCGGCCGTTACACGCGCACCCTGCCGCCCGGCCTGCACCTCATCATACCATTCATCGACACGGTCGGCCGCAAGATGAACATGCAGGAGAACGTGCTCGACATCCCGGCGCAGAAAGTCATCACCAAGGACAACGCCACCGTGCAGGTCGACGCCGTCGCCTTCTACCAGGTGATCGATGCGGCGCGGGCGGCCTACGAGGTGCAGAACCTGCATCTCGCCATGGCCAACCTGGCGCTGACCAACATCCGCAGCGTCATGGGCAACATGGCGCTCGACGAGGTGCTGTCCAAGCGCAACGAGATCAACAACACGTTGCTCGCCGTCATCGACCAGGCGACCGGACCCTGGGGCGTCAAGGTGCTGCGCATCGAGCTCAAGGACATCGCGCCGCCCGAGGACTTGGTGGTGGCGATGGGCCGGCAGATGAAGGCCGAGCGCGAGAAGCGCGCCACCATCCTCGAGGCCGAGGGCGTACGCGAATCGAGCATCCAGCGCGCCGAGGGCGAGAAGCAGTCCGCCATCCTGACCGCCGAGGGTCGCCGCGAAGCCGCCTTCCGCGACGTCGAGGCGCGTGAGCGGCTGGCGCAGGCCGAGGCCAAGGCGACCGCCGTCGTCGCTGAGGCGATCGCCGGTAACGGCGTGCAGGCGACCAACTACTTCCTCGGCACCAAGTACGTCGAGGCATTGTCGCGCATGGGCTCCTCCAACAACGCCAAGGTGTTCTTCCTTCCCGTGGAGGCGGCGGGCGTCATGGCCTCGATCGCGGGGATCGGCGAGCTCGCCAAGGAAGCGCAGGCGCGCGGCGTCGAGGCGGCGGCCCGACCGCGCGGCTCGGTTCCGTCGAGCGGCTGAGGAGCGGGCGCGATCATGAGCTTCAAGATCATCTTCTGGTACTGGTGGGCGCTCGCTGCCGTGCTGCTGGTGTTCGAGATGATGCTGCCGGGCATCGTCTTCCTGTTCCTGGCGGTCGGCGCGACGGCGGTCGGCGCCTTCCTGCTGGTCGCGTCGGACCTGTCACTCGAATTGCAGCTCTTCGTCTTCGCCATCGTCTCGGTGGCTTCGGCGGTCGTGCTGCGCCCGACCTTGAAGCGCCTGCAGCAGGGCCGCGCCCAGGACGCCACCATCAACGCCCGTGGCGATGCCATGATCGGCAAGACCATCGTGCTCGACGCGCCCATCCTGAACGGCCGCGGCCGCGTGAAGGTGGGCGACGGCAGCTGGACGGTCACCGGCCCCGACATGGTGGCCGGTGCACGGGTGCGCGTGACGGCGGTCAACGGCACTGAGCTGGCGGTCGAGCCCGCGCCTTGAGCCTTCCTCTTCTTTTTCCGGACCCTGGCGCGGTCCGGAAGACTACAGAGTGCCAACACCGTCCAAAAAGGCATCGAGGGCCTTCTCGTGCGACGCGAGGCTAAAGCCCTGCGCGGCGATCCAGTCGTTGCTGTAGTAGGTGTGGCCGTAGCGCTCGCCTGAATCGCAGATCAGCGTCACCAAAGCGCCCTTCGCGCCTTCGGCCTTCATACGCGACGCCATGATGCATAGCGCGAAGAAATTCGTGCCGGTCGAGCCGCCAACGCGGCGGCCCAGCCGGCGCGACAGCACCCGCATGGCGGCGAGCGCCGCCTCGTCGGGCACGCGCATCATGCGGTCGATCACCTTGGGGATGAACGACGGCTCGACGCGCGGCCGGCCGATGCCCTCGATGCGCGAGCCGCGATCGCAGGTCGCCGCCATGTTGCCGGTGTCGAAGGCCTCGAAGAAGGCGGAGTGCTCGGGGTCGGCGCCGCAGAGCCGCGTCGCCAGCCGCTTGTAGCGGATATAGCGGCCGAGCGTGGCCGTCGTGCCGCCGGTGCCGGCGCTCATGACGATCCAGGCGGGCACCGGATGCTCCTCGCGGCTCATCTGCTCGAAGATCGATTCGGCGATGTTGTTGTTGCCGCGCCAGTCGGTGGCGCGCTCGGCGTAGGTGAACTGGTCCATGTAGACGCCGCCGAGCTTGTTCGCGAGCTCCTCGGCGGCGGCGTAGATGCCCTTGCCGTCGGCGACCAGGTGGCACTCGCCGCCCTGCCGCTCGATCTCCTGGACCTTCTCGCGCGAGGTGCTGGCCGACATCACCGCATGGAACGGCAGCCCCAGCATGCGCGCGAAATAGGCCTCGGAGATCGCCGTCGAGCCCGACGAGGCCTCGACGATCGGCGTGTCGTGGCGGATGCGGCCGTTGCAGATGCCGTAGAGGAAGAGGGAGCGCGCCAGCCGATGCTTCAGGCTGCCCGTCGGATGAGTCGACTCGTCCTTGAGATAGATGTCGATGCCCTCGAAGGCAGGCAGGTAGAGCTTCAGCAGATGGGTGTCGGCCGAGCGGCGCTGGTCGTTCTGGATCAGCTCGATGGCATGACGTGACCAGGCCGCATCATCGTGACGGCCCGTCGCCTCACCGAGCAGCGCCGGCGTGCTCATGGGACGCGCCGCCAGACGATCTTCTGGCTGCGGCCCGTTCCGGCGCGGAAGTCCGGTCCTGAGAGCGTCAGCACGTCCTCCTCCCGTCCAATGTGCCGGGTCGTGGTCATGCCGACCAGGCCGGCGTCGGTCGCGACCTCGATCGAATGATAGACCGTGCCGTCGCGCACTCCGTAGCGGCCGGCGTAGGCCAGCGATCCGGGCGGTTGGCTGCCCATCAAGGTCGCGCTGACGCGGCCTTCCGACGTGTAGAGCAGCAAGCCCCGTGCGTCTCGGCCCAGCGGAAATTCGCTCGGCCGGCCGTCCTCGTACTCCAACGACCAGCTTACGAGCTGCCAGGCGCCGGCGAGGTCGTTGCTCACCCGCCGATCACCTTCTTGGCGATCATGCAGTGGATGCCCTTGTGACCGTCGACGGTCTGGGTGACGTGCAGGTCGGCCTGCAGGCTGCACAGCATGTAGGCGTCGGCGGCCGACAGGCCGGTCTTGGCCGAGATCAGCCGGATCATGTCGCGCAGCGCCTCCTTGGCGGCGTCGTCAAGATCGTGATCGAAGCCGTGGGTGATCCAGTGCGTCGCGGTCTCACAGCGCGGATTGTTGAGCTTCATGTCCTTGCGCACGGTGAAGCGGAAGGTGCCGCTGAGCGACGTCTCGAGCGCCGTCAGGTTGACCTCGCCGTCGCCCTGCACGCCATGCCCGTCGCCGGTCGAGAACAGACCGCCCTCGGCGAACACTGGCAGGTAGACCGTGCTGCCGACCTGGAAGTGCTTGTTGTCGATGTTGCCGCCGAAGGCGCGCGGCTCGACCGAGCT
>JAEZHS010000439.1 GCA_023436825.1 Pseudomonadota bacterium
CTTGCTCAAGCGGGCTCGCGACGCGGCCCTGGCGACTGTTCGGGTTCACAGCAACGACGGAGGGGCGACCTTGCTGAGGAACGGGCTCGAGCGCCCTAGGGTGAGACGATCTCCCCTCCGACACCGCGGCCGGTACTCTAACCCGACCCGATCGCGATGACTTACAAGGATGAGGTTACGGTGCCGGCGCAGCGAAGTTTGACGCCTCCCGCGAGCTGTGGTCGGAATGCCGGTCTTCCAGGATGGAGCGTCAAGTGAGCGACAAGACCTACGGCTTCGAGACCCTGTCCGTGCATGCCGGCGCCGCCCCCGATCCGGCGACGGGCGCACGGGCGCTGCCGATCTATCAGACCACGGCGTACGTCTTCGAGGATGCCGACCAGGCCGCCGCGCTGTTCAACCTGCAGACCGTGGGCTTCATCTACTCGCGCCTCACCAACCCGACCAACGCCGCCCTCGAGACCAGGCTCGCCACGCTGGAAGGCGGCCGTGGCTGCACCGTCGCGTCGTCGGGCCATGCCGCTCAGGTGCTGGCGCTCTTCCCGCTGATGTCTCCCGGCGCAGAGATCGTCGCCTCCTCGCGCCTCTATGGCGGCTCGCTGCAGCAGATGCGCAACACCTATCCGAAGTTCGGCTGGGCGGCGAAGGTCGTCGACGCCGACGACCCGGAGAATTTCCAGCACGCCGTCACGCCCAACACGAAAGCCTTCTTCATCGAAAGCCTGGCCAATCCCGGCGGCGTCATCAGCGACATCGAGGCCATCGCCCGCATCGCCGAGGCGGCAGGCGTGCCGCTCCTGGTCGACAACAC
This sequence comes from Pseudomonadota bacterium, assembly GCA_023436825.1. The sequence continues at coordinate 812 of JAEZHS010000439.1, forward strand.
GCTGGCCACGCCGTGGCTGTGCAAGCCGATCGACTACGGCGCCACGCTGGTCGTGCATTCGACGACCAAGTTCCTGAGCGGCACCGGCACCTCGATGGGCGGCGCGGTCGTCGATTCGGGCAAGTTCGACTGGGCCAAGAGCGGCAAGTTCCCGAGCCTCGCCGGTCCCGAACCCGCCTATCACGGCCTCAACTTCTTCGAGAGCTTCGGCGACATGGCCTACACCTTCCACAGCCACGCCGTCGGCCTGCGCGACCTCGGTCCCAGCCAGGCGCCGTTCAACGCCTGGCTCACCATGCTGGGCATCGAGACCCTGGGTTTGCGCATGGAGCGCCACTGCGCCAACGCCCAGAAGGTCGCGGAATATCTCGCCAAGCACCCGGCGGTGGCCTGGGTCAACTACGCCGGCCTGCCGGACAACAAGTATCATCAGCTCGCCAGGAAATACCTGCCCAAGGGCGCAGGCTCGATCTTCACCTTCGGCGTCAAGGGCGGCTACGACGTCGGCATCAAGGTGGTCGACAGCGTCGAGCTGTTCTCCCACCTCGCCAATATCGGTGACGCCAAAAGCCTGATCATCCATCCCGCCTCGACCACCCATCGCCAGCTCTCCGACGAGCAGCGGATCGCCGCCGGCGCCGGTCCCGACGTGCTGCGCCTGTCGATAGGGATCGAAACGGTCGACGACATCATCGCCGATCTGGCGCAAGCTCTCGAGAAAGCGACATCCTGATGCTGAGCAAAGCCGACAACGAGTTCCTGACCCGAAGCGGTCCGGGCACGCCAATGGGCGACCTGCTGCGCCGCTTCTGGATGCCTGCCCTCCTGAGCGAAGAGCTGCCCGAGCGCGATGGGCCGCCGAAGAAAATCCGGATACTGGGCGAAGACCTGCTCGCCTTTCGGTCAACCGACGGTCGCGTCGGCATCGTCGAGCCGCACTGCCCGCATCGCGGCGCCAATCTCTACTTCGGCCGCAACGAGGAGTGTGGCATTCGCTGCGCCTTCCACGGCTGGAAGTTCGACGTCGACGGCAACTGCGTCGACCTGCCGACCTCGCCGCCGGAATCGACCTACAAGGACGCGATCAAGCTGCTCGCCTATCCCGCGCGCGAATGGGGCGACATGATCTGGGTCTACATGGGCCCACGCGAAAAGATGCCCGAGCTGCCGCAGATCGAGCTGGGCCTCGTGCCGGCGGGCAATCGCTACGTCAGCAAGAAATGGCAGGACTGCAACTGGGTGCAGAGCGTCGAGGGTGCGCTGGATACCTCGCACTTCTCCTTCCTGCACATGGTGCTGAGCAAGAACGACGCCACCGCCCGCGCCGCGATGGCCAAGGCCGCGATCGCCGACCAGTCCAAGCCCGACGACCGTATCCGCTGGGTGCAGAACGATCCGCGGCCGAAGTTCCAGGTGATCGGCCACGACACCGGCCTGGTGATCGGCGGCGCGCGCAAGACCGACGGGCCCGACCTCTATTGGCGCATCTCGCAGTTCCTGATGCCCAACCACGCCTACACGCCGACCGCCTTCCCGGGCGAGATCTACTACGGCCAATGCTGGGTGCCGGTCGATGACGTCACCTGCTGGATCTATACATACAGCTGGCATCCGGACCGACCGTTCACGAACTCCGAGCGCGCCAAGTTCGACGGTGGCTTCAACGTCCATGCCGAGGTCGACGACGACTACCTGCCGCTGCGCAACCTGCGCAACGAGTACCTGATCGACCGCAAGGCGCAGAAGCACGACACCTTCACCGGCATCGCCGGCGTGTCGGAGCAGGACGCGGCCATCCAGGACAGCCAGGGCCCGATCCAGGACCGCACCAGGGAGCATCTCGGCCCGACGGACATCGGCGTGGTCGAGTTCCGCAAGCTCCTCATGGGTTCGGCCCGCGCGCTGGCCAAGGGCGACGAGCCGCGCGCGGCACAGGCCGCCCGCCGCTACGCCGTGCGCTCGGGCGGCTGGGTCACCGATCCCGCCAAGGGCCTCGCCGAGGTGATGACCGAGCGCTTCGGCCACCGCCATGGCTATGTCGGCAATCAATATGGTCTGGGGGACTGATGCTCAGTCGCGAGGACAACGAGTTCCTGACCCGAAGTGGTCCGGGTACGCCGATGGGCGACCTGCTACGCCGCTTCTGGATGCCAGCCCTCCTGAGCGAAGAGCTGCCCGAGCGCGACGGGCCACCCAAGAAAATGAGGATCCTGGGCGAGGATCTGCTCGCCTTTCGATCGACCGATGGCCGTGTCGGCATCGTCGAGCCGCACTGCCCGCATCGCGGCGCCAATCTCTACTTCGGCCGCAACGAGGAGTGTGGCATTCGCTGCGCCTTCCACGGCTGGAAGTTCGACGTCGACGGCAACTGCGTTGACCTGCCGACCTCGCCGCCCGAATCTTCGTACAAGGACGCGATCAAGCTGCTCGCCTATCCCACGCGCGAATGGGGCGACATGATCTGGGTCTACATGGGCCCGCGCGAAAAGATGCCGGAACTGCCGCAGCTCGAGATGGGGCTGGTCCCCTCCTCGCAGCGCTACGTCAGCAAGAAATGGCAGGACTGCAACTGAAAGCTCAGCTATGGGGAAATCAAAGGCTTGGCGAGAAAGGACGGCCCGAAGTTTCCAATTCCGTCCGTCCAGCCGTCCGCCAGGTTGGCCTCTTGTTCTAGTCCGCCTGCGGGTTTGAGCCCTCCCCTTTTCTGATCTCAAAGGAGGCGCTACATGGAACGGTTGCCGGTCAACGGCGGGGAGCTCGAGTTCGAGACGAAGGGCAGCGGTGAACCCCTCGTCCTCATCCACGGCAGCATCACGGGCGAAGCGTTCGACTGCCTCCTGGACCAGCCGGCGCTCACGGACCGCTACCAGGTCACTCACTACCACCGTCGGGGTTTCCTCGGAAGCACTCGCCACACGGGGCCCTTCAGTATCGCCAAGCAGGCGCAGGATGCGCTGGCGGTTGTCCAACGCGTAGCCGGCGGGCGGGCGCACGTTGCCGGTCATTCCTACGGCGGCGCAACCGCGCTGCAGCTCGCGCTGGGCGCTCCGGATGCCGTGCACTCGCTTGCGCTCCTTGAGCCGCCGCTTGCTGTAGCCAGCGCTGAATCATTCGTTGCTCGCATGGGACCCTCCGGTCAGGCTTATGAATCCGGAGACGGTCCAGGCGCCGTCAGGGAATTCCTTAACGTTGTCCTCGGTGAGAACTACGACGTCGCTGTTGGCGCCAATCTGCCGGACGGTTGGTTCGACCGTGCCGTCGCGGATATCGACACCCTTTTCCAGGTCGAGCTGCCGGCGCTGAACGAATGGCATTTCACGGAGGACCTTGCCCGGCGAATCTCGCAGCCGGTGCTCTCGGTGGTCGGCGCGAACTCAGACCCGTTCTTCGTCGAAGGCCATGCGTTGTTGCAGGCATGGCTCCCGCAGGCAGAAGCATTCGTCCTTTCGGGCGCTACTCACGGCCTTCAATACATGAACCCCACGGGCATGGCCGAAGCCCTCGCGGCATTCCTGGCGCGCCACCCGATGCCCTCTATTGTCTAATCGAATTTTGAAACGGAGGTGAAGCAGGCGCTCGCCGACGGCAAGACAACGGCCCTCTTCTACACGGGCGGCACCGAGCAGCGTGGGCCGCAGAATGTCAAGTAAGAGAGGGTAAGACCCTCCTGGCTCAAGCCGCGACACCCGATGGCATCGTTCGCATCAGCAAGGATCATCCAAACAATCGTTTCCTCGCCCTTAGTGCCGAGATGATGGCGGTTCGGCTTGAAGGTGATAAGCAAGCCGAAGCGCTCTTGGCGCCTCTTGCCGCGTACGATTTTGACTGTGGTGCGAAAACTGCTGAGAGAAATCGCCAAGCGCTGATACGTTGTCGCGACTATTTTGTCTCGATGGACGGCACCATCATGGACATTCAAACGTCGCTACGGTTCTTTGGTGGACTCGAACAACGAGAAGCTCACGAGACTGATCTCTGAAGCGGCCAAGCGCTATCGCTTCTCGGACCCAAGCCTGATGCAAGGCGTAGAACGCGGTGCAGCCAAGGCGATGCGCGACGTAGAAACGCTATCGAAGCAGTACTTGACGTCTTTCGCCCAGTTGAACAAAGCCTGCATAGCCTGGTTCTCCTTTCTGATCGAAAACTCCGATAGCTACGAGGTGGCTGATAAGAGGATTTTGTGGACTGATAGCGCGAAACACCGCGTTTCGAGCTAGCCTGAGGCCGTGGAGGCGGTTGTCGAACGGCCTCGCGCAGCTCGCGATGTAGGACGTCACCTACGCGCCTCGCGCCGCCTCCCATCAAATCATCGTTGTCGATAGGAGGACGATTTGAAGAAGATCGACGGCCAGGAGGTCGTGAACGCGGCGACCGGGCTGCGGCTGACCGTGACATCGGCCGACATCGCCAAAGGCGCGCCCAAGAATCCCAACGCCTGCGCCCTAGCCCTCGCTGCGGTGCGCCAGATCAAAGGCGCCACCGCGGCCAGGGTTCATCTCAGCTGCATCTATGTGAACGTGCACCGTCAGTGGAAGCGCTGGCGCACGCCCGAATACGCCACGCGCGATATCGTCGCCTTCGATCGCGGCGGCCGCTTCGTGCCCGGCGAATACGATCTGCTGCCGATCCCGGTGTCGCAGCTGACGCGCCGCGTCGCCCAGATCAGGAACGGCGGCGTGCCTGTCTCAGCGGCCCGGCGCCGGCCCGCCAAGCCGCGGCCTCGCCACCACACCGCCGACGTGCGCGAGAGCGCTCACGCTGATCAGCCGCCCGGGCTCAGGGTGATCCGCGGCGGAAAGGCAGCAGCCGCATGAGCACCCAAAAATCCCAAGCACCAAGCGATGCGGTGCGCCTGATCGAAAGCCAGATCAGCGAATTGCAGGAGCGGCTCAAGGTCGAGCACGAGCGCGATGCCTGCCGCGCGAGGTTGATTCGCTTCCTGCACGACCATCCCATACTAGGCCGCCGCGACGTGCTGATCGCCATGGACATCGCCACGCCCAAGGCCAAGCGCGGCAAGCGGCCGGTGACATCACGGCGCGCGCACCTCGCCTCGCGCGTCGGCAAGGCCAAGGACAAAGGCAAGCTGAAACCCGCCGTGGGACCGATCGGCAAGGCGGTGCGGGCGGCGCGCGAGGCGGCCGGGCTCACGATATCCGAGCTGGCCGAGAAACTTCATGTCGCCCACGCCTCGATCGCCGGCTGGGAGCAGGGCAAATGGAAACCCAGCAAGGCCAAGGCGACAGCGCTCGGCAGGGCGCTGAACAAGCCCGCGAGGCAGTCATGAGCGGCGCGGCGTGATGGACAATCTCTAGACCCGCGTGTCGGTGGTCGAAATCCTACATCGGCCACATCCATGAGAATGTGGCAGGACGGAACGGCGTCGTCGCCGTTCCGTTTATGCGCCAGAAGGACCCGTCCAATCTGGCGGCTGGGCGGAGCTATTGACTGGCATTCACAACTCCGTCGCTTGGGAAGTATGGCCGCAGCGAATATTGTTCTATCTTCGAAGTCCGCGGCCCGCTTGGGGGGTAGCAGCTATGGACCTTGAAGATCTGTACCGTCTCCTGCGCACGAGCCACGTTCAGGCGCAGTGGATCGTCGACAACATCGACACGCCGGTGGCCGTGCTCGACGAGCACTTTCGCGTGCTTGATGTAAATGCCGCCTTCACGAACACTTTTCGTAGCTCGCGAGACGACTGCATCAGCCGGTCACTCTTTGACCTTGGAAACGGACAGTGGAACGTCCCGGAACTCAAGCGATTGCTGAATGATGTCATTCCAAAAGCGGTCGCGGTCGTGGGGTACGAGATTTCTCATGAATTCCCTCAGGTCGGTAAACGCACCATCTTGGTCAGTGCGCGTCGCATACGCGGACCTCAGAGCACCACCATCATGGTGCAATTCGAGGATGTTACCGATCGCCGACGCGACGATGCCGCGCGCGATATGGTGCTGGCCGAGACGCGCCACCGCGCTCGCAACCTGATGGCAATGGCTCGCGCGCTCGCCACGCAGACGGAGACAGAAGGCCGCTCGGCAGCCGAATACCGCGATGCGTTCCTTCGCCGATTTGAAGCTTTGCTGGCCGCGCAGGACGTTTCGGATGCCGCCGCAGCGGATTTGGGCCTGCTCGTTAGCCGCATCCTTGGACCGTTCGACGGCCAACGTGTTCTTATCAGTGCTGGCGCGAGTGTCGTGCTCGATCGTCCTCAAATTTTGCCGATTGCCTTGATCCTCCACGAACTGATGACAAATGCCGCCAAGTACGGCGCCTTATCCAGGAAAAGTGGCATCGTGAAGCTGGCGTGGGAGGTCGACCCGGGCCCCGAAGGCAAGGTGCTCAAGCTGGTTTGGAGTGAAGAAGGAGGCCCGAAAGTTGACCAGCCTGCCCGGAAAGGCTTTGGAACCCGGCTAATTGAATTTAGTGCCAAGGAGCTTCGCGGAGCGGCGGACCTAAAATTCGAACCTGCTGGTCTGCACGCAACGCTACGCTTGCCATCGGCGTAGAAGGATATCGAGTTGTTGTGCGCAGGTCCTAGTGAATCGGTTAGTCCGCATCCTCGTAGTGGAGGACGAGTTCCTGATCGCCATGGAGCTTGCGGCGATACTCGAGTTGCACGGGTTCGAGGTGGTAGGCCCCGTCGGAAGTGTAGATGAGGCCCGCGAAATTCTACAGCGGGAGAGGCCGGAGGCGGTGGTTCTTGACTTGAACCTGCGCGGCGCCTCGGCAATACCCGTTGCGCAGCTACTGCGGGAACTAGAGCTGCCCTTTGTAATTGCGAGCGCGTATTCACGTGAGGATCTGCCGCCGGATGAAGCGCTGCGCGGTGCCGTGAACATTGGCAAGCCCACTCGTAGCGAGACGCTGATCAATGTGTTGCGCCGCATCACAAACTCCCGTTGACGGGATTAGCCGAGGCCAATCCTTTGGCGTGTCAGGTGCACGTGGTTTTGTCCGTGCTCACATCGTCGCCGGTGTTGGAGAGGCGAGTTGCTACGAAAGCATCGAGGCCATGATCTGCGCCCGTGAATCCCCTTGCGGTGGCCGGCAACAGCGCTGAGCCCAGCTGAGCCTGCCCGAGTTTCCCGTGAAACAAGCGCCACCGTTTCACGGGGACCGCCGCCGCCTGAGGGTGCTCCTATCCCCTTGGGCGGCGGTTGGCCGCCCTCACCCGCGGGCCCCGACGCCACCGCCCCTTCCCTGGCCCCGGCCGCCGCTAGGCCGGAAAACTTGGCCACGTCGCGATATTGGCCCGCAGACGGCACCGGCAGCTCTGCCGCCTGGCAGCCCCCCGCGTGGGCCCCAAAACCCGGTTCTTTAACCGCCCCCACGGAGTCCGAGTCTAAGACATGCATTTCTGCATCGCCATATTTTGACGCGGACCCTGCTAATATCGCGTCTGACCAGGGGCCTGTAGCTAGGTGCGTCGCTTATGACCCCAACCACGTTGACGACAGTTTCCCTACCTGCAGCCCAGCAGTTCGAGGCGTGGTGCGCATGGTACTCGACGGTTTTCGCCATGGCGCAGCCGCGGGGGGCAGGCGAAGGCTTTTCTGCAACTGCCGAGGCTTGGACTTTCCAGGGGGTCGGACTGAGTCGCGCGGTCACCCCGCCACTTGCGATCAAGCGGAATCGCCCCCTCACCCGCCGCGATATGGTGGATCACTGGTGCATCACCATCGGCAAGAGCAGCCCAGCAACCCACGTCGTCGACAACAAAGCTCAGGTGGTGGCTGCAGGTGTGCCGTACATATTCTCTTTGCGCCAGGAGATGTACAGCGAACGAACACGTTCTCGTGTCCAGTTATACTTGGCACGTGACCGCTTCAGGTCGCTTGAGCCGTTGCTCGATGGTGCATGCGGTAAGGCGTTCGACACCCGAACAGGGCATCTGCTTGCAGAGTACGTAGGCTTGCTTGAGCGACACGCTTCGAAAGTTGCCGCTGTAAAGGGGGCCAACCTGGCTACCGCCATTGAAGCCATGGTCAATGCTTGTCTCGCACCCTCCGCCAGCCGGTTCGCGCAAGCGCAAGTGCAGATGGACGTCATCCTCTTGGAAAGGGTGCGGCGTGCAGTTTTGGGGAACCTGAGGTCGCCTTCACTCGGGGTCGAAAAGATATGCAGAGAGGTCGCGATCTCGCGCACTCGTCTGTATCGTCTGCTCGACGGTGAAGGCGGTGTAGTGCACTACATCCAGAGCCAACGGCTTTCCGAAGCGTTTTCGATTCTCTCTGATCCCGCCAACGACATGCCGATAGGCGAAGTATCCGAGATGCTTTGCTTCTCTGATCCTTCAACTTTCAGCCGAGCCTTCCGCCGCCACTTCGGGCAAAGTCCCAAGGACGTAAAGGGGCTTGCCATTAAAGAGAAACACCACGCTATTTCGGCCACCAATGAATCAAGCCTGGACATCGGCGGCTTCGCCAAGTGCCTCCAAGGCCTCTGACCAGCCAAGGTTGTGCCCAGTAGACGACCTCTCAAAAGCCCGAGCGCGATCCTTTGGCATCGATGGTGAACGTCTGCAGACGCGGCACCGCAAGGCCAAGATGTACCCATGTCCCGAACTCATGGATGAGCTGGTCGATCGCTAGCGCCGCGACATGCGGCTCCAGCCAGCGGCAGATTTCAAGCGGTGTGCCGAAGGCCGGCGCGATGAAATCGACGGCCGCCCCGCTGAGATGGGCGCTGGCCTGCGCGCCGCCGACCGCCTGGTTGACGGCCGGCGCGCGATAGCCCGACGTGACATGGATCGGTGCGTTGTCGAGCAGGTGGCGGACGTGCTCCATCGTCTCGGCGAGCCGCTTGAGGTTGGCGAGCGCGGCGGCATCGGGCGTGTTGTCGAGGCCGCGGAGCGCTGCTTCCTCCGAGATCGTCAGCTCTTCGAGCGTGAAGTGCTTGGTGAGCTGGATCGAGGGCATGTCAGGGCCCAGCCACGAACCAGCCGTTGATCGGCACATTGTCGAGCATCGGCGGCGGGGACATCTCTTGCGGAAAGGCGCGCGGGCCGCGCGGCTGCGGCACCACCGCACAGATCCGCTCGGCGATGTCGGCGGCGTTGGTCCAGTTGGGATGGACGTTCAGGAGCGCCAGGATCGCCTTGATGGTGGGCACGTAGCTGCACTTGCGGATGACGGCCTGCTGGATCGAATCGACGAAGCTGAGATCGGGCATGTGCTCGCAGCTCGCGAGCAACATGACGCCCGCGAGCGGGCCGAAGAGACGACGTGTCATCATGACTCCCTCCTCAATTGGGCTTGCTGGGAAAGCGCGAGAACGCCAGCGCCACCGCCATGACCTCGGCGAACAGGTCGCGCAGCGGCTCGTAGACGTTGCATTGGCTGACGTTGTTCAGGATGCAGCCGACCATCGTCGCGATGATCGCGATGGCGTGCAGGCCGAGCACGCCGGCGACGAGCAGGAAGGCGCCGCGTGCCGTGTCGAAGGGTGGCCGCTCGCTCACAGAGCGATCGCGTAGTTGGCGATGATGGTCGGCGGCATGTTGGTGCGGATGTCGGTCGCGCCGCTGATCGCGCCACCGGCCGTCCAGCCGGTGATGCCGCCGCTGCCGTCGACGGTCGCGTTGCCGTTCACGTTGCCCCAGATGTCGACGTAGTGGCTGTGGTACTGCGCCGCCGCTGTGAAGCCGCCACCGCCCTGGCCCTGCTGGTTGGCGTCGGGCTGTCCGGTGTTGCCCCAGACGTGCACGCCCAGCCCGTGCACATAGGCGGTGCCGCCGATATAGGCCGAGCCGCTGACGGCCTGCGAGGGCGCCGAGCCGGTGATCAGGAACTGCTGCATCTCCTGGCCGCCCCAGGAGCCGAGCGTGCCCGCGATCGATGCGCCGAGGCGGCCGGCACCGAGATCGGTGCCGGCGACGGTGCGGCCGCGCAGGTCGGGCAGGTTGAAGGTGGTCGAGCCGTTGCCCTGGCCGTAGGCCGTGCCGAAGGCGGCGAACAGACCGGCATACTCGGTACGGCTGACCGCTTGGCCGAGGCCCAGGATGGTGCCGACGCGCGCCGCAGCGCGGCCGGTCGGGATGTAGTCGCCGGTCGTGTCCTTCCAGTCGGTGAGGCGATAGGCGTCAGTGCCGGCGTCATAGGCGACGGCGTGAATCTCGTTGGGCCCGACCAGTCCGGGCGGCACCGGGCGCCAGGCGCCGACCGAGTAGTAGTGGATCGGCTTCGGACCCAGCGCGTTGACGTTGAGCGTGGCGAGCGCGCCATTGAGCACATGGAATTCGACGAGGTGCGTCATGCCATCGGCAAGTGCGCCGGGCTGGCGAATGTAAGTAACGGTGTATGCCGTCGCCGTGTTCTGGGTCAGGATCGGCGCCGACCATTGCCGCCAGCCGGCGATGGTGAGGTAGGTCTCGTCAAGATCGGTGATGCCGAGATAGAGCTTGTTCAGCGCCTCGAACGTACTGGGATCGAGAGAAAATTGTCTCGATGTTAGGCGAGCATAAGCCCTACACGCGAATCGCGGACTCTGGACGAAAAGTCACTTTACACTTCTGCCCGACATGCGGCGTCACGGTGTTCTGGTACCCTGAGTTGCTTCCCGACAGGGTTGGTGTCGCCGTCGGCTGTTTCGATGATCTCGATTTTCCACGGCCAGTCAGGGCAGCCTTCAGCCGCAGCAAATTTGCTTGGGTCAATTTCGCGGGTGACGTAGCGGAGTCACGGCAGCCATCGAGCTGATCTATGGTGAGTCTGCTTCGGGTCAGTAGGCGACATTCAGAGGTCGTCGCCGCATGTCTGCTTTACCCTCGAGAGCGGACATGCCTTGGCATCCAAGTGGTTGTCAGCTTTGGGCCAATAGCCGACATCGCCACAGTCTCGATCCCGGTCAGCACCGCCACAGCGAAACCGGCCATGACGCCCCGGGCGAGGTGATGTCGGTCAGCAGATCCTTTTCCGCTGACCGGCGGGGACTGCACTGCCGGTGCACGGCGCCCTCCCATCGGGAAGTGCCCGTTTGCGGTCCGCGGTGCCTGATCGTACCATCGCCCCTCGGGCGTTGGGGGACGCTGTGTCTCCCTTGCGTACCGAACCACCCGGATGCCGGGACAAAATGAGGGGAGATACACATGCTGAAGAAGTTCCTGATCGCGTCGGCGGTCGGACTGCTGCTGGCGGCTTGCGAACAGCAGCCGCAGATGGCCAGCCCGCCGCCCACGCAGGTGAGACAGTTGTTCGTCGTGTACTTCAACACCGGTCAATCGGACATATTGCCTGATGGGCAGGCGACGATTGCCCAGGCCTCCGCAACCTTCAAGCAGGGCGGCACCAACGTGCTCGTGAAAGGCCATGCCGACCGCGTCGGCGATCAGGGGATGAACCTGCGGCTTTCCATGGCGCGCACGGCGGCCGTGAAGGCCGCGCTGATGCGCGCCGGCGTGCCGGAGTCTGCGATCCGGTCGGGCAGCCTGGGTGAGGAAAGCCTGCCGGTCCCCACCGCCGACCAGGTCCCCGACCGGCTTAACCGCAGTGTTCACATCACGGTCATTGGGCGGCCGGTCATGAGCGACAAGGACTATTGCGCCGCGCTTGCCAGGAAGTGGCGTTCGTATTCCCGGACGGGCGCACAGGGTCCGGCGCCGCAGGCGATCGCCCAGTGCGATTCCGGAAATTACGACGCGGGCATCACGGTGCTGGAGCAGATACTGACGGACGACAGGGTTGTGTTGCCGTCGCGCTACTTGTAGCCCGATCCGGCTCGAGTAGACTGTAGAAGGCGGTCCTCCTGCGAGGGCCGCCTTTTTTTTGCGCTTCGATGGAGACCGAACTCCTCAGGGCGTCGCAAATGACGCAATGGGTCAGTAGGCGACATTCAGAGGTCGTCGCCGCATGTCTGCTTTACCCTCGAAAGCGGACATGCCTTGGCATCCAAGTGATTGTCGGCTTTGGGCCAAAAACGGTCAGCCGCGACAGGCAGCGCTCGGATCGATACCCTCAGTCACCTCCTCGCCTGGCTGAGCACCACTCAAAACCCTCAAGCTCGGTGTCGGGCAGGTCGGTAGACACGTAGACGACGGTCACCCTCCAGCGGTTCGGGCCAAAGCGGCCTTGGGTGCTGATCGGAGCAGCAAATTCGCTCAGGCGTTTCAGTCCGGTCTGGTGATCCCACCAGTCGGCGGCGGCCTTCGCAGCCTCTGCTCGGTTGGAGCCAGCGAACGTCTTTATCTCCATGTCTAGTCGAACGCGCCCTACTCATCGCCGTTCCGCGCTGCAGCCGGGAACCCTAGGCCCCGTCTCAAGCCTATTCGGTGGCGCGGAGGGTCCACTGGCATCAAGGTCTTGGGGAATGCCCGTGGCGGTGCCGCTGAATTTAGTTCCGCTTTCGGTGGCACAGCGGACATGGCCGGATTTGCTGCTGGCTCGACCCGGTCGCGAATGACCCAGCTCGGACTTCCCTGAGACCGCCCAGTCCGTCCTAGAATCCGTCCATAATCCGTCCTTGCGCAGCATCACCTCGCTAAGGGCCTGACTCGTTGGAGGAATTTTGGACGCTGAGGTTTGCAACTGGGTGCAGAGCCTCGAAGGCGGCATCGACACCGCGCACTTCTCCTTCCTGCACGCCGTGCTGACCAAGGACGAGCAGGAGGCGCTTGCGATCTACAGCCGCTCGGCGGCACTCGGCGATCAGTCCAAGCCCGACGACCGCGTGCGGTGGATCCGCAATGATCCGCGACCGAAGTTCAGCATCATCGGCCACGATGCCGGCCTGGTGATCGGCGGCGCGCGCAAGACCGACGGGCCCGAGCTCTACTGGCGCATCGCCCAGTTCCTGATGCCCAACCACGCCTTCGCGCCAGCGGCGATGCCGGGCGAGGTCTATTACGGCCAGGCCTGGGTGCCGGTGAGCGACACCAGCTGCTGGATCTACACCTACAGCTGGCGGCCAGACCGCGCCTTCACGAACTCGGAGCGCGCACAGTTCGACGGCGGCTTCGGCGTACACTCCCATGTCGACGACGACTACATGCCGCTGCGCAACCTGAGGAACGAGTACCTGATCGATCGCGCGGCCCAAAAGCATACGAGCTTCACCGGCATCACCGGTGTCAGCGAACAGGACTCGGCGATCCAGGACAGTCAGGGCCCGATCCAGGACCGCACCAGGGAGCATCTCGGCCCGACCGACCTCGGCATCATCGAGTTCCGCAAGCTCGTCATGGGTGCGGCGCGCGCGCTCGCCCGAGGCAGCGAGCCGAAATCGGCACGGGCGGCGAAGAAATACGCCGTGCGCTCTGGCGCCTGGGTCGCCGATCCGAACAAGGATCTCGTTGCAGTCATGACCGAGCGTTTCGGTCATCGGCACGGCTATGTCGGAAACGAGTATGGGCTGGGAGAATAGTTAGACCAACTGCGCTTGCTGCTTTATCGTTTCCGCCGTCAAAAATCGGGACTCAGGGGACTGCACAGTGACCGTCAAAATCTATGGGCCCACTGCTTCACGTGCGGCACGCGCGCTGTGGATCGTGCACGAGCTCGGCATTCCGTTCGAGCACGTCGCGATGGAGATGAAGGATCTCAAGAACGCCGACTACCTGAAGATCAATCCCAACGGCAAGGTGCCTGCCCTGGTCGACGGCGACTTCAAGCTCTTCGAATCGATGGCGATCAATCTCTATCTCGCCGCCAAGCACGGCAAGGACGGCTTCTTCCCCGCGAGCCTCGAGGATCAGGCGATCTGCCATCAGTGGAGCTTCTGGGGCATGACCGAGGTCGAGAAGCCCCTGCTCACCATCCTGATCGACATGTTCATGACGGCGCCCGACAAGCGCAAGCCCGAGGCCGTGGCCGAGGCCCAGAAGGCGCTGCCCAAGCCGTTCGGCGTGCTGAACGGCGCGCTGCAGGGGCGTGACTATCTTCTCGGTTCGAAGTTCACCGTCGCCGATCTGAACCTGGCGTCGATCTGCAGCTGGGCCAAGCCGATCAAGTTCGACTTCAGCCCCTTCCCCAATGCAGGTGCCTGGCTCGACCGCTGCCTGTCGCGCCCGGCCTACAAGGCGGCGCGGACGGCGAAGTAGCTCCGGAGCGCCGATCTCCAGGTCCGCTCATGCTCTTCGTCTTCCGGACCGCGCGCGTCCCGCGCGCTCATAATC
>JAEZHS010000497.1 GCA_023436825.1 Pseudomonadota bacterium
CGCGCGAGCCGCGCATCGCAGCCCTCGCGGCCGCTCCGGCGCAGGCCGACATGGGCGCCGTCCTCGCCCAGCGCTTCCCGCCCGAGTGGCTGGAACTTCTGGAGCGCGGCGATCCCGCGCTGAACGAGAAGATCTGGGCCGCCTTCCCCGGCATTCGCGGCCAGGAATTCTGGCTGGCACGGCTGCGCGCCCACGGCCTCGCAACGCCGCTCGAATACTGCCAGGAGATGCAGCGCTGGACGGTCGACGTCGAGGCGATCCGTTGCCCGGCCTTCATCTCCTACGGCGAGGGCGACTTCGCTCAAGCGACGACCGAGGCCTTCTTCGGGCGCCTGCCCAACGCCAACAAGCGGCTGGTCGTCTACCGCGACGCCGATGGCAGCGGCGGGCATTGCGAGGGCATGGGACCGACGCGGTATTTTTCAGACTTGTACGGGTGGCTGAGAGATCTACGGCAGTAGCGTCTTGCCGGACCTAAACGGCTCCACCGTTGGTTTGGGTTTTGACAACACAACCGGAGCTGGTCCGCAGAGGGATAGCGTAGATCGGGCTCCTCCCCAAGCTCGCCAACATTATTCGTTGTTGGCACAGGCGCGCAATGCCTACCGCTATCCCGCAACCGCCGCTTGCGACCAGCGTGTCTAGTGTGCCGCCACGCCACGCAGCACGAGCTTGAGCCCGCCCAGGAATTCCGCGTCGCGCGGGATCTTGCGCGCATTCCTGGCGGTCTCGGCGAGCAGCGGGAAATCCTCGCGTGGCAGTGCCGCGATCGCCGCCGTGCCCTTGCCGCCGAGGGGGCCGAGCTGCTGGAGCTGCGCGGCGCCGAAGACGTAGGCGACGATCGTGCGGAAGGCGATCGTCCGGCGCTCGCCGGCGAAGCCCGCTTCGGCCAGCACGCCGAGCAGCGCCTCGCCCCAGCGCAACGAATGGATCGAGGCGTGGCGGTGCGCCAGCAGCAGCGGCGTAAGCGCTGGATGCGCGGACGCGACGGCGTGGGCGCGCCGGGCGAGCTCGGTCGCCTTGTCGGTCCAGCTCTTGGCGCCGCCGACGTCGAGATCAGCGCCGCCCTGGGCCGGATCGAGCACGTGATCGACCACCAGCGCTTCGAACTGCTCGCGGCTCTGCACATAGCGGTAGAGCGACATGGTGCCCATGCCGAGCTCGTCGGCGACAGCCCGCATCGACAGACCTGAAGGGCCACTGCGCTCGATCACCGCGAGCGCGGCCTCGGCGAGAACGGCAGGGGTGAGGGAGCGCGGCCTAGGCATGGCGGGTCGTGGGCATGGTTGACAGCGTACACCATACGCTCTAAATCCAAAATAAGAGTACGTTGTACGCTTATCTCATGGAGGGCCGCAATGCCTCAAGCCCGCCTGATCGCTCCCGGCACGATCGTTCGGCCGCGCGTCCTGCAGGACGTGGCCGGCCGCTCCGTCGCCATCCCGCCGGCCGCGGGACTGGGAAAGCCGGCGCCAGCGTCGGTGCTGGTGCATCTGCAATTCCGCCGCTTCGCCGGCTGTCCCGTCTGCCATCTACATCTGCGCTCCTTCGCCCGCCGCCATCGCGAGCTCGAGGCCGCCGGCGTGCGCGAGGTCGTGCTGTTCCATTCGCCGCCCGAGGAGCTGCGGCCACACACGGCGGACCTGCCCTTCGCCGTCGTCGCCGACCCCGACAAGCGGCTCTATGCCGAGTTCGGCGTGGAGTCCTCACCGCGCGCGCTGCTCGATCCGCGCGCCTGGCTGCCCATCCTGCGCGCGGTGGTGTTCGCGGTGGCCGGGATCCTGACGGGCACGGTCCGTCCGCCCGCCGCCAACCCGCAGGGCGGGCGCCTCGGGCTGCCGGCCGATTTCCTGATCGCGCCGGACGGGCCCAGGGAGGGGCGCGTGGTGGCGTGCAAGTATGGCGCGCATGTCGACGATCAGTGGTCGGTCGACGAGGTGCTCGCGCTGGCCCGGGCCTGGCGCGAAGAAAGTTCGCGCCCGCTCGTTGGCGCTGACTGAGGTCGAATGGATTTTGTCCCAGCGTGTCGGCCTTTCACGCAGAGCTGAAAACCGCTGGGGCCCGATCGATCGCGAAGATCCATCGGACCCCAGCTTCTATCCCATCAGCCGTCAGTCGATGATCTGGACGACCTTGCGGCTCGACGGCTCGACCAGCACGACGTGATTGTCAGAGTAGATGTAGTGATACTTGGAGACGGAAGGACCCCAAGCCGAGGGAGCGGGTTGGAGCTGGACTTCGGCGGGCAGGGTCGCGCCGACCGTCACCCGTTCCTTCACCGTCACGGGCCGAACCTTCTCCTTCACCACGTATTCCCTGATCGTCGTCCGAGTGTCGGGCGCGACCTCGACGGCAATCTGCTGAGCCAGGGCCTGCGCCCCGAAGGCGACTGACAAGGCTGTCGCGGCAACAACTGCAAAACGCTTCATCCGAGTCCTCCGTGTATTGGCCGACCCCAATGGTGGCCATGCGGCCAAGAACACGCCCTGGCATGATCGGTTCTGTGGCAATGACAGGGTCGAAGCCATTTTGACGGCGGTGCGACGGGTTCCAGCCGCGGACGGAACCAGAAAGCATGGAACCTCATCATCGGCGGATGAGCCATCATCCGGTCACCGCCGCGAGCCACGCGGCGGCGCCGTGGCCGCCTTCCGACAATGGACGACAACCCGCGCCGTCGTGGTCGTGAGCGCGTTGTGCTCAGACGGGCCGTCGCGCGCATATTGCATTCATTCAATGTTCGAAGGCCTCAAAGGCGACCGGCATGGCTGGCATCGGTCGTAGCCGAACTGCCTGTGCTGCTCGTAGCGGATTCCAGTTGCATGACCTTCGCAACGTCCAGCCGGCCATGCCGTTCTTCATGGCACACCATCAGCCCATCAACATCGAGGAGGACTTCATGATCAAGCAGTTGCTCGTTGCTGGCCTGCTGACGGTCGGCGCGAGTGCCGCCTACGCACAGCCTGCCAGCACCACTCCGCGTCCGGCCGATCCGCAGATCGCGGCCATGCCGAGCGGCGCCGACGCCAAGAAGCTCATCGGGCGGAACATCAAGAACCCGCAGAACGAGACGATCGGCGAGATCGAATCGGTCTACATCAACGCCGACGGCAAGGTGGATAGCGTGATCGCCGGGGTCGGCGGCTTCCTTGGCATGGGCGAACGCCGGGTACGCCTGGCCTGGAAGGATCTCCAGATTAGCGACAACGGCGAGAAGGTCGTGGTCAACATGACCAAGGAGCAGCTCAAGGCCATGGCGCCATACTCGTATCGCGACGCGAAGATGCGCGGCCAGGTCTTCACCGACAGCGGCGTCTATGCGCCGGGTGACCGCACCGCGGCCGCCACGGCCACCGAGTCCACGGGCGACTTCAATGCGCGCGGCGCGATCTCGGGCAACGCCCTGATCGGCTCCAAGGTGTACAACGCGAACAAGGAGACGGTGGGTACGGTCGACGACATCTATGTCGATGCCAAAGGCGCCGTCGAATCGATCATCGTCTCGGTCGGCGGCTTCCTTGGCGTCGGCAACAAGCACGTCGCGGTGAAGTGGTCCGACCTGAAATATGGCCGGGACGGAAAGTCGCTGCTGCTCACGACGAACTGGACCAAGGACAGCCTGAAGGCCATGCCGGACTACAAGTATGAGCGGCGGACACCCGCCCGCTCGGGCGGCTAGGCACCTTCGGCGGAACATCTGAACGAGGCCGGCCGGCCCCGTTGAGGACCGGCCGGCCCCCGGAACCATGAAGCGCTCGCCCCTCAGCCTCGAGCGGCCAGCCGATGACTATCGCAGTCGGGCACTGAGGGCGCGCCGGATTGCAAGAGGCATTGCGGATCCGTAGAGCCGCGACGGGATCGACCGTGCCGATGAGCTCTGCCGTCGGGCCCGGAGCTGGACGCTGAAGCTTTAGCTACGCGAGCGCTCGTGATTGACAGCAATGCTGGCACCGTCATGCCTGGGGACAAGGACTGGTGTAGCGCGCGAAGAGCAGCCCATATCTGGTACCTCCCTGAGCGCCAAAAGTCGCAACAAAGTTGCCGTCTCCGGCGTGACTGTAGTGCTTGACGGCACCATATACTCAGGTTATGTTGTCTGACGCTCCGGAGGACCGGCCGCCGGCATGGTTTGCTGAAGCGCTCGCTCTTTGACTCGTTCATTCGATCTCATGCCGCGCGGGCGATGTTGCTTGTGCCAAGACGAAATTTGCGTCTTCTTGATGCACCGTGGCTCCAACACTTTGGGGGTCGGCCTGGGGACCCCTACTAGGCTCCCTGTCGGAAACGCCGGAAGTGCCGCAAACCTTCACGGGACTGTAACAATGACTGCAGTGCATGCACTCGAGCGCGACGCCTTCGATGAGCGGGTAGTGCTGCCGAAGGCTGGCAGCTCATTGTCGCGTGCCACTGCCGCCTGATTTGCAAGTTTGTGGCAGTGGTTTCACGTCGTTCTCTCTTCACGCCGTTTCGCTCTGGGCCACGCGCCGGATTCGCAATTGACTCGATTATCGGAACCTCTGTCCGCCGACGCTCACTCGGAGGTTCGGCACCATGGCCGCCAACGGCGACCGCCCGCTGCCAAGGCCCGGACTAGGCTACACCTCCGGCAACCGGAGACGGAGGGTCGCCGACAAGCCGGCCGGCACCCAAGGTCTTTTGCCTCCCCAGCGTACCGTAGAAAACTCTGTAGCCGACCGGCCGGCACCGAGAGCTTCGTCCTCTAATGTTCTTGTTGGCGTAGCGTAAGCGTCCACGTATCGGCGCCGTCACCGGCGCCGCTCGCTCTTTCTCATCGTTGGGTCACCAACCATGGCAACCGCGCGCCGCCGGACGCGCGCGGCGCATGCCCCTGCCGCTGCTTGCCCTACACGATGCGGCTGGTCTTGTTGCCCCAGTAGCGGTCGCGCAGCAGGCGCTTGTAGAGCTTGCCGGTCGGCAGGCGCGGCAGCTCGGCCTCGTAGTCGATCGAGCGCGGCACCTTCTGGCGCGCGAGGTGCTGGCTGCAGAAGGCCAGAAGCTCGTCGGTCGTCTTCTGGCTGGGCGGCACGCCCGGCATCAGCTGCACCACCGCCTTCACCTCCTCGCCGAGGTCGGCGTTGGGCACGCCGAACACCGCGGCGTCGGCGACCTTGGAATGGGTGATCAAAAGGTTCTCGCATTCCTGCGGGTAGATGTTCACGCCGCCGGAGATGATCATGAAGGTGGCGCGGTCGGTGAGGTAGAGATAGCCGTCTTGATCGACATAGCCGACGTCGCCCACGGTGCTCATGGTGCCGTCGGGCGAGCGCGCCTCGCGGGTCTTCTGCGGGTCGTTGAAGTACTCGAACGGCGTCGCGGTCTCGAACCACAAGGTGCCCGGCGTACCGACCGGCAGCTCGTTCATGTCGTCGTCCATCACGTGCAGCTTTCCCAGGAGCACGCGGCCGACCGTGCCCTTGTGCGCCAGCCATTCCTGCGAATCGCAGGCCGTGAAGCCCAGCCCTTCGGTGGCGCCGTAATACTCGTGGATGATCGGGCCCCACCATTCGATCATCTGCTCCTTGACCTGGACCGGGCAGGGGGCCGCCGCGTGGATGGCGATCTCGAGCGAGCGGAGGTCGTGGCGTTTCCGGACCTCCTCGGGCAGCTTCAGCAGGCGCGAGAACATGGTCGGCACGAGCTGGCTGTGCGTCACGCGATGCTTCTCGATCAGCTGCAGGTAATGCTCGGCGTCGAAGCGCTCCATGATGATGGCGGTGCCGCCCACCGCGATGGTGAGGTTCACGGCGGCCTGCGGCGCGGAGTGATAGAGCGGCGCCGGCGACAGATAGATCATGCCCTCGCGGTACTGCCAGAGCTTCACCAGGAAATCGAAGATCGGCAGCTTCTGCGCCGGGGGCTGCTCGGGCAGGGGGCGCAGGATGCCCTTGGGGCGGCCGGTCGTGCCCGAGGAATAGAGCATGGCAGTGCCGAGCCATTCGTCGGCGATCGGCGTTGGCGGGAAGCCGGCCGTCGCCTCGTCGAGGTTCAGGACCTTGCCGCCGTCGCCCTTGCCATCGACGATCAGGCAGAGCTCGATCTTCGGGCAAAGCGGCAGCGCCGCCAGCGCGACCTCGCGTTTGGCCTCTGAGGTGATGAGCACCTTCGACTGGCTGTTGTTCAGGATGTAGGCGAGCTCCTCGACCGTGAGGAAAGAATTCACGCAGGTATAGTAGAGGCCGGCGCGTTCGCCCGCCGTGCAGCATTCGACGTAGCGCGCGTTGTTTTCCATGCAGATCGAGTAGTGGTCGAGACGCGCGACGCCGCGGGCACGCAACAGATGTGCCAACCGGTTGCTGCGCGCTTCGAGCTCGCCGTAGGTGATGGTCTCGCCTGTCCCGGCCATGATGACGGCCGGATGTGCTGGCTGCGATTTCGCATACTTGCCCGGGTACATTTTCGTTTCCTCCGCAGCGACTATAGACGCCGCTACGGGGCTGCGCCAAAGTCCGCGCATGCTCGAAACATCGCTCAAAACCAAGATCATGAACGAGGTCGATCGCCAGTTCGACGACCAGACCAAAGTGCTGGCCGACCTGGTGAAGATCCCCTCGACGCGGTTCCGCGAGGCGCCGGCGCAGGACATGATGGCCCGCCTGTTCAAGGAAGACGGCCTCTCGGTCGATCGCTGGCAGATCAAGATCGACGACTTGAAGCATCTGCCGGGCTACTCGCCGCACAGCCAGGACTACGACGATGCCTGGAACGTCGTCGGCGCCTGGCGGCCCAACAGTCCGAAGGGCCGCTCGCTGATCCTGAACGGCCATATCGACGTGGTGCCGGAAGGGCCGCACGACATGTGGAGCCGCCCGCCCTTCGAGCCCGCCGTCAAGGACGGCTGGATGTACGGCCGCGGCGCCGGCGACATGAAGGCCGGCCTCATCCTCAACGTCTTTGCTCTCAGGGCACTGCGTGCGCTGGGCTACCAGCCCGCCGCCGACGTCTACCAGCAGTCGGTGGTCGAGGAGGAATGCACGGGCAACGGCGCGCTGGCCTGCCTGCAGCGCGGCTATCGCGCCGATGCGGCCCTGATCCCCGAGCCGTCGTCGGGCGTGCTCACCGTGGCGCAGGTCGGCGTCATGTGGTTCCAGGTCAAGGTCACCGGCCATCCGGTGCATGTCTACAAGGCCGATGCCGGCTCGAACGCCATCGAATCGGCGTTCCGCCTGATCCAGCAGCTGCGCGAGCTGGAGAAGAAGTGGAACGAGAAGAAGGCGCACGACAAGCATTTCTGCGATCACCATCACCCGGTGAACTTCAACGTCGGCAAGATCGCCGGCGGCGACTGGGCGAGCTCGGTGCCGGCCTGGTGCACCTTCGACATGCGCGTCGGCGTGCTGCCGTCGCAGACCCTGAAGGAGTGCCGCCAAGAGATCGAGCACGTCATCCGCACGGCGGCGGCCAACGATCCGTTCCTGGGCAACAACCCGCCGACCGTGACCTGGGAAGGCTTCCAGGCCGAGCCGTTCGTGCTCAAGAACCACGAGCAGGTGCGCCACGTCCTGGCCGAGGCGCACAGGACGGTGTGGGGGCAGGAGCTTCTGGACAAGACCTCGACCGGCACGGCCGACAACCGTTTCTTCGGTCTTTATGCCGGCATCCCGGCCCTGGTTTACGGGCCGCAGTCGGACGACATCCACGGCTTCGACGAGCGCGTGAACCTGGAATCGATCCGCAAGATCACCCAGGCGACGGCGCTGTTCGTCGCCGAGTGGTGCGGGCTGCAGGGGGCTTAAGTCTTCCGGACCGCGAGCTTCCAGCTCGCTCATGGGAGCGCATTCACATGCGCGTCTGAGCGCGCAAGGAGGTCGCGTCAGACGCGACCCAGCGCGCGGTCCGGAAGATTAAGAGTTTCATGTGTGTCCAATGGATTGACCCGGTAACCGCACAGCCATAGCTTCCCCTCGTGGGTTCGAGCGTTGTCGGAAACGACGCCTCGGCCGCCGCATTGGGGGGACCAAGGAAACGGGAGCCGTCGGCTCCCGTTTTTCGTTCAACGCAGCCGCCGCACCGAAGCGAACAGGCCGAGCGCCACGCCGCCCAGCACGACGCTGATGCCGGCGAGGCGCAAGCCGCCGACCGGCTCGTCGACCAGGATGGCAGCGAAGACGAGTGCCACGCATGGCACAAGCAGCGAAATCGGCCCGACCTTGGCGGCGGGGTAGGTGCGCAGCAAGGTGCCCCACAGCAGGTAGCCCAGCCACATCACCGGCACGACCGTGTAGAGCAGCACCAGCCAGCCCTTCCAGGTCGGCGCCAGGACCGGCGCCAAAAGAGGCTCCGGCCCTTCGACTAAAAGTCCGGCCAGCGCCAGCGGAACGGTCGGCAGCAGGCTCGCCCAGGCGGTGACCGCGAACATCGACACGCCGCGCGCCGAGCGGAACACCAGGTTGCCGGCCGCCCAGCTCAGCGCCGACATCAGCGCCAGCGCGACGGCGAAGACGCTGGCGTTGCCCGCCACCGACTGCGCGATCAGCACGACCCCGATGCCGGCAACGACCAGGCCGAGCCATTGGCCCGTGGTCGCATGCTCGCGCAGGAAGAGCGCGGCCAGCACCACCGTCAGCGGTCCCTGCAATTGGACCAGCACCGAGGTCAGGCCCGGCGGCAGGCCGGCCTGCATGGCGAAGAACAGGAACACGAACTGGCCGCCGAACATCAAGGTGCCGATGCCCGCCAGCGTCGTCCAGGAAATGGCGGGTTTCGGCACGAACAGCACTGGCAGCGCCGCCAGCGCAAACCGCCAGCTCGCGAAGGTGAACGGCGTGTATTCGTCGAGGCCGAAGCGGATGGCGGTGAAGTTGAAGCCCCACATCGCCACGATCAGCAACGCGCCCAGCGCGTGCGCCGGCTTCAAGCGGTCACAGCCAGACCCACGGCCGGGCGCTCTTGTCGGCCGCTTGCCAGGCCTCGACCTTGTCCTTGTGGGTGAGCGTCTGGGCGATGTCGTCCAGCCCGTTCAGCAGGGCATGCTGGCGGCGCGCATCGACCTTGAACGGGATGACGCGGCCGGTCGGCGACACGACCTCGCAGTTCTCGAGATCGACCGTGACGCGGGCATTGCCGGGCGAGGCGCGCATCTCGTCGGCCAGCTGCTCGACGTCCTCGATCGGCAGTGCCACCGGCAGGATGCCGTTCTGGAAGCAGTTGCTGTAGAAGATGTCGCCGTACGACGGCGCGATCACCGCCTTCACGCCCATGCCGGCCAGCGCCCACACCGCGCCCTCGCGGCTCGAGCCGCAGCCGAAATTCTCCTTCGACAAGATGATCGGCGCGCCGCGATAGGGCTCCTGGTTGAACACGCAGTCGGGGTTTTCGCTGCCGTCCGGCTTGAAGCGGATCTGCTCGAAGCAGTA
>JAEZHS010000546.1 GCA_023436825.1 Pseudomonadota bacterium
GGGTCTGATCTATACCGGCCGCCTCGAGCCGCCCAAGGGCCAGAAGCCCGACGACTGGGAGGATCGCGAGCAGGTGCTGTTCCGCGCCACCAGCTTCGGCGATGAAGTGGACCGGCCTCTGAAAAAATCCGACGGCAGCTGGACCTACTTCGCCAACGACATCGCCAATCACTTCGACAAGTTCCGGCGCGGCTTTGCCGACATGATCGACGTCTGGGGCGCCGACCACAGCGGCTACGTCAAGCGCATGAAGGCCGCCGTCAGCGCCATCACCGGGAAGCGGGGCGAGCTCGACGTCAAGCTCTGCCAGCTCGTGCGCGTGATGAAGAACGGCGAGATGGTCCGCATGTCCAAGCGCGCCGGTACATTTGTTACATTGCGCGACCTGCTCGATGAGGTCGGCCCAGATGTCGTGCGTTTCACCATGCTGACCCGCAAGAACGACGCGCCGTTCGACTTCGATGTGGCAAAGGCCACAGAACAGTCACGCGATAACATGGTCTGGTACGTCCAATATGGTCATGCACGGACTCGCTCCGTGCTGCGGCAGGCAGCCGCCGCCGGCGTCGCGATCGATGGACTGGACAGCGCTCCATTGGATCGTCTGGGCGACGCCGGCGAGCTGGCCCTTATCCGCCTGATCGCCCAGTGGCCGCGCCAGGTCGAGGCGGCCGCCGCCGCCCACGAGCCTCATCGCATCGCCTTTTATCTCTATGAACTGGCCGCCGCCTTCCATGCCCATTGGACGCGCGGTCGCGAGGAGCCCGGCCTGCGTTTCGTCGTCGAGGGCGACCCTGAATTGACGCGAGCGCGTCTGGCGTTGGTACAGGGAATCGGATTTGTGATAGGATCAGGATTAAAGGTCTTCGGCGTAACACCCGTCGAAGAGATGAGATAAGGAAAATGCACATCCGCCGGTCCCCCTCCGGCGACGGTCCAACCATCTACCGGCCGGCTGAGTCGGTAGCTTCCGTACGGCTCGATCCGCCGGCTAGGCCCGTCGCGCACGAACCCGATTCCATTCCGCCGCCGCCGCGGGATTCCCTGCTCATGCGGGTGAACCGACGGCGCGGCCAGATCCTCACCGTCATGGTCTCGATCGCTGCCATCGCGAGCTTCGGTTCGGTCGTGTGGTGGGCGCACAACCAGGACGTCAAGGCAGGCGGCCGGGGCCTCGAGCCCCTGGTCGTGCAGGCGCCGGCGACGCCGTCTCGGGTCAAGCCTGAGAATGCCGGCGGCCTCACCGTCCCGAACCAGGACAAGGAAGTCTTCAACCGCCTGCAGCCCAATACCGTGCCGGCCCAGCCGGAGAAGCTCCTGCCCGGTTCGACCAACCCCAAGCTGCCGGCGGGCGGGATTCTGCCCACGCCGGCCGTACCCAAGCCGCCTGACACCGAGGTCGCGACCAAGACTCCAACGCCGCTTCAGGCCGCGACACAGGCTTCGGTGACGCCGGGCAGTGGCTCGACGCCCGCACCCGCGCAAGCGCCGGCAGTGACCGAGACCAAGCCTGCGACGACCGAGAGCGGCCCCAGCATCGCCAGCCTGATCGACAATATGTCAGGACCGGCCGGCGGCTGGCGCGTACAGGTCGCGTCGGTCAAGAACGAGGATGTCGCCAAGTCGACCTGGGCGCGCCTGCAAAGCGCGCACGGCGACGTGATGGCCAACCTGCGCATGACGGCGGTGCGCGTCGATCTCGGCGACAAGGGCGTGTGGTATCGCGTCCAGGGCGGCCCACTCGACGAGAAGCAGGCGCAGAGCGTCTGCAGCGCGCTCAAGACCCGCAAGGCCGACTGCGTGCTGATCCCGCCGGCGCGGTGATCATGTTCTTCCTCTTCCTCCTCCCTCGTCATACGGGGGGGGGCAGGGAGGGGGTGAGCCTCAACGACGATCTCGAACATTCCGACGTCATGATCTCATCTCGGCGCGCACTGCGACTGTGGCCTTCCTCCTTCCTTCCTCCCCCGTATGACGGGGGAGGTGATCGGATGGTGTGACGATGCCCAGAGCCGTCATCTTCGGCTGTGCCGGCCCCGATCTCACGGCTGACGAGCGCGCCTTCTTTCGCGATGCCGATCCGCTGGGCTTCATCCTGTTCGCGCGCAATGTCGATACGCCCGAGCGCACGCATCGGCTGGTCGACGAGTTGCGCTCGTCGGTGGCGCGCGCCGATGCGCCGGTCCTGATCGACCAGGAAGGCGGCCGTGTCGCGCGCCTGCGTCCGCCGCAGTGGCGCAAGGCGCCGCCGGCGCGCGTCTTGGGCGAGCTCTATGCCCGCGATCCTGAGCGCGGGCTGGAAGCGACCCGCCTGAACTCGCGCCTGCTTGCAGCCGACGTCGCCTCGATCGGCGTCGACGTCGACTGTCTGCCCGTCCTCGACATCGCCTTCCCCGAGACCCATGCGGTGATCGGCGATCGCGCCTATGCCGACCGGCCCGAGCCGGTCGCGGCCCTCGGTCGCGCCGCCGCCGAGGGGCTTTTGGCCGAGGGCGTCATGCCGGTGATCAAGCACATCCCCGGCCACGGCCGCGCCACTGTCGACAGCCACGAATCGCTGCCGCGCGTGACAGCCGCGCGCGCCGACCTGGAGCGCACCGACTTCCTGCCCTTCAAGCTTCTGGCCGATCTGCCCTGGGCCATGACCGGCCATCTGCTGTTCGACGCCATCGATCCCTCGGCCGCCATCACGCTATCGGCACGGGGCGTGAAGGAGATCATCCGCGGCCATATCGGCTTCGATGGCCTGCTGTTGTCCGACGACCTTTCGATGCAGGCGCTGGGCGGCTCACTGGCCGATCGCGCCGAGCGCTCCCTGGCGGCGGGCTGCGACATCGCCCTGCACTGCAACGGCCGCATGGACGAGATGACGGCGATCGCTGCCCGAACCGGCGCCATGACCGAAAAGGCGGCAGCCCGGTTCGCCAACGGCCGTTCTCTTCTTGCCCGCCATCGCAATCCCGCCGGCAAGTGGGGGCTCGCCGACGCCGCCGCCAGGCTCGCGACCATGTTGGGAGAATGGGGATAAGGCGGGGTCAAATCCTGTGGCGGTGCCCGGCATCGATGGCATAAACGGGTCTCACATGAGTGACGCTCAAAGCCCGCCCAACGACAACTTCGCCGCCGCCGGTCCGGACGTGATCGCGCCGGGCGAGGGTGAGCTGATCGTCAATCTGGAGGGCTTCGAGGGCCCGCTCGATCTGCTGCTCAGCCTGGCGCGCGACCAGAAGGTCGACCTGCGCCGCATCTCCATGGTGGCCCTGGTCGACCAGTACCTGGCGCATGTGGCGCAGGCCCGCCGGCTCCGGCTGGAGCTCGCCGCCGACTATCTCGTCATGGCGGCCTGGCTCGCTTATCTGAAGTCGCGCCTGCTGCTGCCCGAGCCGCCGGCCGGTGAGGAGCCGTCGGGCCAGGAGATGGCCGACGCCCTGCAATGGCAGCTGCGTCGCCTCGAGGCCATGCAGGAGGCTGGCGTGCGCCTGATGGCCCGTCCGCAGCTGGGCAAGGACATCTTCTCCCGCGGACAGCCGGAGGGCGTGATCGTCGTGCGCCGCGCCGTGTGGGACGTGAAGCTTTACGACCTGCTGTCGGCCTACGGCCATCAGGTGCGGCCCAAGGATGCCGATACCTATCAGATCCAGCCCATGCAGTTCTTCTCGGTCGAGGAAGCGGCCGAGCGGCTGGGCCGCATGCTGGGCATCGCCATCGACTGGCAGACTCTCGAAGCCTTCCTGCCGGCGGGTCTCACCGATCCGACCAAGCGCCGCTCGGCGATGGCCTCGACCTTCGTCGCGGGGCTGCAGCTTGCCAAGGATGGCCAGCTCGAGCTGCGCCAGACCGAGCGCTTCGGCCCCATCTATTTGCGTAAACGTACCGAGCAACGGTGACAGGGCTCTCCATGTCAGATCAAGAGAAGCCGAACTCCGAGACCGCCGAGAT
>JAEZHS010000553.1 GCA_023436825.1 Pseudomonadota bacterium
CGACTGGCCTCGGCCGCCGCGTCACTGAGCGAGGCCGTCGAGCCGCGGCTGCGCGCCTTGGTCAAGGCCGGGGCGCCGGCCGGCGAGGTCACGCGACAGGCCGGCCTGCTGGCGCAGGCGCACTTCCGCGCCAACGGCGTGCTGCTGGCGCCGCTCGAGCTGCGCGGCTACGTCGCCGCCGTGCTGCGTCCGGTCCTGCCGGCGACAAGCTTCAACGCGCCGACGACACCCGACGCCGACGCGCCCGCGGCCGTTGCCGTGCCGGACGAAGCGCACCGCGCCGTGACGACGCCGGACCTGTCGGAGCGGACGGCGCAGGTGGGCCGTCTCGCCGCCACTCGGCCGGTCGAGTTCGGGCAAAAACCGGACGCAGGCGACAAATCGGCAAGCCGCCTGTCGCGCAGCAAGGTCGAGCAGGGGCGGCGCGCCGTGCAGGCGGGCGTCATGGCGCGCATCGATCTCGCCGCCGCCGTCAGCCTGCCGCGCAAGGAACTGGTGCGCCAGCTCGAGAGCCTGGTCTCCGAGCTCCTGGCCGAGCATCGCCTGCAGCTCAACCGGCCGGAGCAGGACGATCTCATCTACCAGATCGTCAACGACATGCTGGGGCTTGGTCCGCTCGAGCCATTGCTCGAGGACGAAAGCATCACCGACATCATGATCAACGGGCCCAAGCAGATCTACGTCGAGCGTGGCGGCAAGCTCGACCTGACCTCGGTGACCTTCGAGGACAACGCCCATCTGCTCAACATCTGCAACCGCATCGTCAGCCGCATCGGCCGGCGCGTCGACGAATCGAGCCCGATCTGCGACGCCCGCCTGCTCGACGGCAGCCGCGTCAACATCATCATCCCGCCGCTCGCCATCGACGGCGCCTCGGTGTCGATCCGCAAGTTCGGCAAGCGCCAGATCGGCTTCGACCAGATGGTCCACCAGGGCAACATCTCGGCGGCCATGGCGACGGTGCTGCGCATTGCCGCGCGCTGCCGGCTGAACCTCGTGGTGTCGGGCGGCACGGGCTCGGGCAAGACGACGCTGCTGAACGCGCTGTCCGGCATGATCGACAACGGCGAGCGCGTGGTCACCATCGAGGACGCGGCCGAGCTGCGCCTGCAGCAGCCGCATGTCGTGCGGCTCGAGACGCGGCCCGCCAACCTCGAGGGCAACGGCGAGGTCAACATGCGCGACCTCGTGAAGAACGCGCTGCGCATGCGGCCCGACCGCATCATCCTGGGCGAGGTGCGCGGACCGGAAGCGATCGATCTCCTGCAGGCCATGAACACCGGCCATGACGGCTCGATGGGCACGCTGCACGCCAACCGTCCGCGCGAGTGCCTGACCCGCCTCGAGAACATGGTGACCATGGGCGTCGCCAGCCTGCCGCCCAAGGCGATCCGCACCCAGATCGCGGGCTCGCTGCAGATGATCGTGCAGATCAGCCGCATGCGCGACGGCATCCGCCGCATCACGCACATCACCGAGGTGATGGGCATGGAAGGCGAGGTCGTCATCACCCAGGACCTGTTCACCTACGAATTCAAGGGCGAGACCCAGGACGGCAAGCTCGCCGGCGCCTTCAAGAGCTCCGGCCTTCGCCCACACTTCCTGTCGCGCGCCGCCTATTACGGTCTCGACAAGGTGCTGATGGAGGCGATGGGATGACGAGCGCGGGCCTCGACCTCGGCACGGTGACGACGCTCATCGCCCTGGGCGCCGGCTTGACGTTCCTCGCCCTCGGCATCGTGTTCGGCGGTTTCTTCGCCGAGCGGCGCCTGCGCGACAGGCTGGAGGACATCGAAACGCGCGCCCTGACCGGCTCGCGCTCCCTGCAGATGGCGACGCTGCGGCGCGTCGAGCGCCAGGGGCGGCTGCCGACGCTGGACCGGCTGCTGTGGCGCTGGTTCCCCAACGCCACCACCATCCGCCAGAAGCTCGCGGCATCGGGCACCAACATGACGCTGGGCGACTATGCCTTCATCGCCATCTCGATCGCCGTCGCCATGGCGTTCGTGCTCTACCTCGTGCTCGACATGGCGCCGGGCGTCGCATTGGGCGGGTCGCTGCTGCTCGGCGTCGGTCTGCCCAACGTGTGGGTCGGCTGGCGCGCCAAGCGGCGCGGGCAGAAGTTCAATCTGCTGTTCCCCGAAGCGGTCGACCTGATCGTCCGCGCGTTGCGCGCCGGCCTGCCGGTACAGGAAGCGATCGGCAACGTGGCGCGCGACATCAAGGAGCCGGTCGGCAGCATCTTCCAGCGCGTCCAGCAGGAGACCCAGCTCGGCACGCCGATCGAGGCCGCGCTGTGGCGCGCCGCCAAGACGGTGCAGACCGACGAGTTCAACTTCCTGATCGTCGCCATGTCGATCCAGCGCGATACCGGCGGCAACCTCGCCGAGACGCTGGCCAATCTGAGCGCGCTCCTGCGCGCCCGCCAGCAGCTGCGCCTGAAGATTCGCGCCTTCACCTCGGAGGCGCGCACCACCATGATCATCATGGCCGGCCTGCCGTTCCTGGTCGGCGGCGGCCTGTTCCTGCTGTCGCCGAGCTACATCAGCCCGCTGTTCACGACCGCGACCGGGCAGATCATCGCGGCCGCCGCGGGCTGCAGCATGGGCATCGGCATCTTCGTCATGAACAAGATCGCCACGATCAAGGTGTAGCCCGCCATGGACCTCGCCAGCACCGAGAAGAGCTTCGTTGTCGTCGTGGCGGCCGCCACCTTCGTGGTCTTCTGGGCGACCTGGCTTGCGGTCACCTGGGAACCGCCGATCGAGGCCCGCCTGCGGGCGCTGCGTACCCGGCGCATGAAAACGCGCAGCGAGCAGGGGGCTGCGGCCAAGCCGTCGCCCAAGGAGACGTCGCTCGGCTTCATGCGCGGGATCGCCGACCGGCTGAACCTGCTGCGCGGCTCGGCTGCGGACCAGACGACGCGCAAGCTGCGCCGCGCCGGCTTCCTGTCGCGCGATGCCGCGGTCGTCTATGTCTTCATCAAGCTCGCGCTGCCGCTGGCGCTGGGCTTCCTGATGATCCTGCTGACCTCGTCAGGCCTGCTCGGCGTGCCGGACGACATGAACCTGGTCGTTTGCATCGGCGCGGTGCTGTCGGGCTTCATCATGCCCGAGGTCTACCTCAAGAACGTCACCTCGCGGCGGCGCGAGGTCCTGAACTACGTCCTGCCCGAGGGCCTGGATCTGCTGACCATCTGCGTCGAGGCCGGCTTGTCGATCGATGCCGCGTTCCGCCGCGTCGCCAGGGAGATGCAGGGCTCGATGCCCGAGCTGGCCTCCGAGTTCGAGCTGACGGCGATCGAGCTCACCTACCTGCCGGACCGCCAGCAGGCGCTGGAGAACATGGCCGAGCGCTCCGATTCGGCGGCCGTCGCCGCCCTGGTGAATGCCCTCCGTCAGACTGAAAAATACGGCACGCCGCTCGCCAGCTCGCTGCGCATCCTGTCCCAGGAGTTCCGGCAGACCCGTGCGTCCAAGGCCGAGGAGAAGGGCGCGCGCATGCCCGCCCTGATGACCGTGCCGCTGATGGTCTTCATCCTGCCGACGCTCATCACCGTGCTGGTGGCGCCGGCCATCATGTCGGCGGTTGCCTTGACATGATTTGTATCAATTACTAATACTTAGCGCATATTTTTCAGAGTCTAGTTGAAATTTATTTGTGCTCTCCCAGAGCACCCATTGATTGAGGAGAGACCGATGATGCGAAGGGCTTCGCGCGCTTTCCGCTCTGCACGCCTGATGTGGCAGCGCCTTCTCAGGGACGACCGGGGTTCGGTCATGGCGATCTTTGTCGCCATTCCGGTGGTCGCCGGCACGGTCGCTGTCGGAGTCGAGACCGGCCAGCTCTACCGCACCAAGCGTCAGATGCAGGGCGCGGCCGATGCCGCGGCACTCGCCGGCACGATCGACAAGATGAACGGCGGAAACATCGCCAGCATCACGGCAGCCGCCCTCTACGAGGCGCAGCGCAACGGCTTCCAGAATGGCGTCAACGGCGTCACGGTAACGGTGAACTCGCCGCCGCTGGCGGGAGCGAACGTCTCGACCGACAACGCCGTCGAGGTGAGCATCAAGAAGCCGAGCAGCTTCGTCCTGGCCAAGGTGCTGAGCAGCGCGCTCGGCAATTCCTTCGACATGACCTCGCGCTCGGTGGCCGCGCAGAGCACGGCGACGTCGATGCAGGAGACGACGACGACAACGACCACGAGGGTTTCGAGCCTCGATGGCTGTCTGGTCGCGCTCACCGACGGCGCGGAGGCGGGGGTGAGCTTCACCTCGTTCAACAATTTTACGTCCGACTGCGTGATCTACTCGAACGGTACGGGGACCGGCACGTCGCCGTCGACGTCGTCGGTCTACATGGCGAACTTCAACAACGCGACGATGAAGTCGGTGTATACGCGCGGCACCTTCACGACCGCTTCGTACAACCACGTGTATCTGACCAATACGGCGCAGCAGAACCAGGCAACGGCGATCGTCGACCCCTATGCCGGCCTGCCGACGCCGTCTCCCGGAACCTGCAGCTACAGCAACTACAACAAGTCGAGCATGAGCTCGCTCACGATATCGCCGGGCACTTATTGCGGCGGCCTGCAGGTGTCGAGCATCAACAACGTCTACTTCACGCCCGGCATCTACTACATCGCCAACGGCGACCTCTACATCACCAGCGTGAACAACGTCACGTGCCCGACCTGCACGACCGACAACGGCATCGCCTTCGTGCTCACGCAGACGACCGGAAACAACGCCGACATCGGCGGTGTGCGGATCTCGTCGGACAACAACATCTCGCTGAACGCCTCGTCGGCCAGCCAGACCTCGCCGCCGCTGTACGCCGGCGTGCTGTTCTACCAGGACCGGCGCGTGCCCAACGGTACCATGTCGTCGACGTCGAAGATCTTCACCATCAGCTCGCTCAACACGGTGACGCTGACCGGGGCGATCTACTTTCCTAACAACCGCATCGACATTGCGAGCATCAACAACGCGAGCCTGGCCAACAACGGCTGCACCGTCTGGATCGGCCGCTACATCAAGTTCTCGTCGTACAACAACAACTACGTGGCCGGCTGCTCGGCGATCGGCGTCACGCCGCCGGGCATCATCACGACCACGACGACGACCGCGACCTCGAGCAACCCGGTCACCACCAACCGGGGCAGGGTCCTCGAATAGGCCGGCCATGCGCCTCAGCCATCGACGTCCCGGTCGGCCGCGTCTATTGGCCGACCGTTCGGGCAACGTGATGATCGAGTTCGCGCTGGCCCTGCCGATCCTGGCGTTGCTGTTCGTCGGTCTGCTCGATCTAGGCCGCTACAGCCTGCAGAAATCGGCGATGCTGCAGGGCGCCCGGGCTGGGGCGCAGTACGGCATCCTCGACTATTCGAGCGACACCAAGGTCAATACGACGGCGCGCAATGCCACGGGCCTGACCGGCGTCACGGCTTCGACCTCGTGGTTCTGTGAATGTACGTCGGGCGTAACGGTCGACTGCACGACGGGAACATGCGCAGGGGGCGTGACCAAAAAGCGCTACGTCACGGTCAGCATGAGCAAGCCGTTCGACTCGGCGCTGACGACGGCTACGCTCAACTTCAGCGGTTTCGGCAGCTGGACGGCGCCGACCTCGCTGTCGGCATCGGTGACCATGATGGTGGTGGTGCCCTGACATGACCGGGCTCGCGGCGCGGTTGGCCGGCGATCGGCGCGGTGGAGCGATCCTGGAATTCGCCCTGGTCCTGCCGCTGCTCCTCGTCCTGCTCCTGGGCGGCGTCGATGTCGGCCGGATGTTCTATGTGCGCCAGGGGCTCGAATATGCAACCGAGGAGGCGGCGCGCTTCTACATGCTCAATCCAACCACCGCCTCGAGCAACGTGACGACGCAGCTGCGCAGCAAGATGCCCGGTGGGATGGGGCCGAGCGTCAATGTCAGCTATGTCGATACCGCCAATTGCAATGCCAACAGCAGCGTTACCTGCACGACGATCAATGCCACCTACGTGTTCAACTTTGCCGTGGGCTATCTCGATCTCGGGGCGCAGACGCTGCGGGCGACGGCTCAGGCCGTCCGCTATTGACCTTGGTCCAGGACGAGAGAAATCAAAGCCTTAGCCGCAAGACTTAGAGCTTTTGTTGCAGTCGCCCCCCACAATTTGTTATTCTTGGGGCGACGTACGATCCCGCGGAGGGCGGGAGGCATCTGGGGTTGGAATGAAACTGGCGCCGATCTTGTCCGCGGGCGTGGCGCTTCTCATCGCGGCCTGCGGCACCGACCCCGATTCCGCGGGCAAGGGCGACGACTACACGGCATCGGTCAAGCAGGCCGACGAGGCGCGTCAGGCCGGTGATTTCGATTCGGCCATTCCCCTCTACGGCCGGGCGCTGCAGGCCAACCCCAACGGCGTCGAGGCCAAGCTCGGACTCGGCCAGTCCTATCTGACGCTCGGCCTGCCGGACGAGGCGGCCGCCATGTTCCGCGACGTGCTCGACAAGCGGGCCGGCGAGCAGACGGCGCGGCGCGGGCTTGCCATGGCGATGATCTCGATGGGCCAGGCCCAGCTCGCCGAGCGCCAGCTCGAGGCGGCCATACAGGCAAATCCGCGCGACTATCGTACGCTCAACGCTTACGGCGTCGTTCTCGACATGATGGGCCGCCACGCCGAGGCGCAGGCGCGCTATCGCCAGGGCATCGACGTCGCGCCCGACTTCATCGCGCTGCGCTCCAATTACGGCCTGTCGCTGGCGATCTCCGGCCAGGCAGAGGACGCGATCGCCCAGCTTGCGCCGCTGATAGGCAGCCGCGGCGCCGACGGGCGCGTGCGCCAGAACCTCGCCTTCGCCTATGCCATGAACGGCGACCTCGAGGCCTGCCTTCAAGTCTCGCGCAAGGACCTCGACGAGGCGAGCGCCCAGCGCCAGCTCCAGTATTTCATGCAGCTCCGGGCGCTGCCTGCCGAATTGAGGAGCGCCGAGCTCCGGCGCAATCCAAACTTCTTCCCGCAATCCGCTGCAAGCGGCTAGACTGGCGGGAAGGGGGAAGATCATGCGCGGACTTCGACTCGGCACTTTCGGTTTCGTGGGCGGCCTCGCCGCGCTGACCATGATGGCGGCAGCAGCGACGGCGCAGACGCCGCGCAGCAGCGTCGAGATGCAGTCCGGCCAGCCCGTGCCGGAATTCAAAGATCCCAAGACCGGCCAGATCTGGACGCCGCTCAATGTCGGCCGGCAGAGCGGACCGCCGACGCCCGAGGATCTCGCCTTCGATCCGCTGGCCCAGGCGGTCTACGTCAAGGGCGTGGTGACGCAGAAGCCGACCCTCGCACTGATCGGCTCGGTGCCGATCACGGCCGGGCCGACTGTCCCACTCGTCGAGATCGACAATGCGACGCTCAGCGCCATTCCCGGCAAGCGCTGGCAGGTCGTGCTCTACCTGCAGAACAACAGCGGCAGCACCCAGGTGCCGCTGCTCAGCTGCCGCTTCACCAATTCGGGCAGGCTTGTCGAGGAGACGCACGTCCTGGTGCCGGCAGTCGGCGCCGGCGTGCGCGGCGCCATGATCATCTACGGGCCGAAGACCGATCTGTTCGTCGACCGCGCCAATTGCGGCGTGACGTCGCCGTAACGCTCTCGCCGGATCGCGGGGCCTGGAGGCCCGTGGTCCGGCAAGATCAGCCCAACACCGAGTAGCCGCCGTCGACGGTTATGGCGGCGCCGGTCACGAAATCCGAGGCAGCCGCCGCCAGGAACACCGCGATGCCGGCGAAATCCGACGGCTCACCCCAGCGGCCGGCCGGCGTGCGGCGCAACACGTTGTCGTGCAGCCCCTGGATCTGCTCGCGGGCGCGGCGGGTCAGGGCGGTGTCTATCCAGCCGGGCAGGATGGCATTGACCTGAATGTTGTCCTTGGCCCATGCAGTCGCCATCGCCTTGGTCATCTGCACCATGCCACCCTTGCTTGCGGCATAGGCCGTGGCGAACGGCGCGCCGAAGATCGACATCATCGAGCCGATGTTGATGATCTTGCCCATGCCGCCCTTCTTCATCTCGGGATAGGCGGCGTGGCTGCAGATGAAGGCGCTGGTGAGGTTGCTGTCCATCACCGTGTGCCATTCCGCGACCGTGTACTGCTCGGGCTGCTTGCGGATCGACATGCCGGCATTGTTGACCAGGATGTCGAGCCGGCCGTGCGCCTTCACCGTCTCGGCCATCAGGGCTCGGCAGGAGTCTTCCCTGAGGACATCGACGGGAATGGCGCTCGCCTTTGCGCCGCTTTCCTGGATCTGCTTGACCGCCTCGACATTCTTCTTGGCGTCACGGCCGGCCACCACGATCGTGGCGCCGGCACGTGCCATGCCCAGCCCCATGCCGAGGCCGATGCCACCGTTGCCGCCAGTGATCACGGCGACGCGGCCGGAAAGATCGAAAAGCTCCATGTCCAGGTTCCCTCCCTCGGATCGGTCTGTATAGCGAACCGAAGCAACCCCGAACAACGGCGCTCGTTAATTGCTGGCATGGACATCGGGACGGGGCGCAGATCAAGCGTCCTTCCCCGCAGCCGAGTTCGCGGTGCGCCGGCCGGGCTGACCGACGCGTTGCGAATGAGGGTGGCGGCGGCCGAAAGG
>JAEZHS010000706.1 GCA_023436825.1 Pseudomonadota bacterium
GCCAGCGCTGGTCGATCTCGAACGCCGTCTTGAACACCGCCTTCTCATGGTCGTCGAGGCAGTCGAGATGCTGCACCGAGCCCTGGTTGACGGTGATCGAGGTCCAGGTGTCGTCGTCGTTCTTGCCCTTCTGCTCGAGCATCTTCTCGAGGTACGGATTGCGCACCACGAACGAGCCCGACAGGGTCTTGTGGTTGTAGACGTTGGCCGCCGACGGCTCGATGCCGGGCGAGGCGCCGCCGCAGATGATCGAGATCGAGGCGGTGGGCGCGATGGCCAGCTTGTTGGAGAAGCGCTCCTCGACGCCGAAGTCGGCGGCATCCGGGCAGGCGCCGCGCTCCTTGGCGAGCGCCTTGGAGGCCTCGTCGCACTGGCCGCGGATGTGCTTGAACATCTTCTTGTTCCACACCTTGGCCATCACCGATTCGATCGGCACGTTGTTGGCCTGCAGGAAGGAGTGGAAGCCCATGACGCCGAGCCCGACCGAGCGCTCGCGCATGGCGGCGTAGGTCGCGCGCGCAAAGTCGCTGCCGGCATTGTCGATGAAGCCCTGCAGGACGTTGTCGAGGAAGCGCATCACGTCCTCGATGAAGGTCGGATGCTCGTGCCACTCGAGATAAGTCTCGAGGTTCAGCGACGAGAGGCAGCACACCGCGGTGCGCTGCTTGCCGTGATGGTCGACGCCGGTCGGCAGGGTGATCTCGCTGCACAGGTTCGAGGTCTTGACCTCGAGCCCGGCGAGCTTGTGATGCTCGGGGCGCGCCCTGTTCACGTGATCGACGAACACCAAGTACGGCTCGCCGGTCTCGATGCGCGCCGTCAGGATGCGGATCCAGAGATGCCGCGCCGAGACCTTGCGCTGCACCGCGCCGTCCTTGGGACTGACCAGCGCCCACTCCTCGTCGGCCTCGACGGCGCGCATGAAGGCGTCGGAGATCAAGAGCCCATGATGCAGGTTCAGCGCCTTGCGGTTGGGATCGCCGCCAGTCGGCCGGCGGATCTCGATGAACTCCTCGATCTCGGGATGGTTCACCGGCAGGTAGACGGCGGCCGAGCCGCGGCGCAGCGAACCCTGGCTGATGGCGAGCGTCAGCGAGTCCATCACGCGGATGAAGGGCACGACACCGGAGGTCTTGCCGTTCATGCCGACCTTCTCGCCGATCGAACGGAGATTGCCCCAGTACGAGCCGATGCCGCCGCCGCGCGCAGCCAGCCACACATTTTCGTTCCACAGGCCGACGATGCCTTCCAGCGAATCGTTGGCCTCGTTCAGGAAGCAGGAAATCGGCAGGCCGCGGCTGGTGCCGCCGTTGCTCAACACCGGCGTGGCCGGCATGAACCATAGATTGCTGATGTAGTCGTACAGCCGCTGGGCATGGCCGTCGTCGTCGGCATAGGCCGAGGCGACGCGCGCAAACATCTCCTGATAGCTCTCATTGGGCAGCAGGTAGCGGTCGGAGAGGGTGGCTTTGCCGAAGGCTGTGAGCCGGGCGTCCCGAGAGGGATCGGTAACAACCCGCGCACCGCTGCGAACTTGAACGACATCAAACACTTGCGGCCCCCATTCTTGCTTTTGTCCACAGCTGTGGATGGAACACTCTGTGGAAGGACACCTAGATATTGGGAGGGCTATTCGGTGAGCCCCTATTCCTTGATGATACGCCCCACGAAAGCCGTGTCATCGCCAAATTTTTACCCCGCCTGTGAATCTGAGGAATGGCCACTTAAGACATTGAAAAATAAGAAAGAAATGTCCTTTCAAAATTTGATAATTTGACCGTGCGCGAACCTTCGCGGCTGCAGCAAGGGAGGAGAACAAAACGCGCTTTCCCGCGGATTCCTAGGGCCAGGAACAGAAACCGCAGCGAATCGGCTATGCTGCGTCGGAGCACCCCGCAAAACACAATATGTGGTGGGCACTTTCGGCCACACCGATCTCCGTCGTCAGATTGTCATGGTCGGACGTAACATCCTCCCAACACCAACGCTGACCGGGAGGGCGCTCAAATGGCCACCGTACTGGCCCCGCGTGTCTATGGGCTCGATGCCATCTGTGCTGCCGCCTTGGCGAGCGGCGGTGAGGAGGCGGCCCATTTCGCCCGCCGGCTGTACGCCCGCGTCGCCGACAAGGATCTCGCTGGTGCATCGGCCGACCAACGGGCAGGCGCTGCAGTCTCCCTGCTCGCCTTCGCCCGCCGTCGCCTGCCGGGCGTCGCCAAGGTGCGGGTGTTCAACACCAACGCCGACCACGGCTTCGAGAGCCGCCACACCATCGCGCAGATCGTCAACGACGACATGCCGTTCCTGGTCGATTCGATCGTGGGCGAGTTCAATCGCCGCGAGATCAACGTGCACCTGCTGGCCCATCCGGTGCTGCCGGTACGGCGCGACCTCGACGGCGCCCTTTTTGGCTTCGCCGTCGAAGCCGGCGAGCGCGCCAAGCCCGAATCGTTCATGCACATCGAGATCGATCGACAGGCCGATCCCGCCGTGCTCGACGAGCTTGCCGCCGCCCTCACCCGCGTGCTGGCCGAGGTGCGGCTCGCGGTCGAGGACTGGCGGGCGATGCGCCGCTCCTGCCTCGACGCCATCGCCGATCTCGCGCCCAGCCGCTCGCCGAGCCTCGCCGAGTACGAAGACTTCCTGCGCTGGCTGGAGGCCGATCATTTCACCTTCCTGGGCTATCGCCGCTACCGCTACGTCGAGGACGTGAGCCAGCCCGGCGGCCTGCGCTACGAGATAATGCCGGGCTCACCGCTCGGCATCCTGCGACGCGACGAGGTGCGGCTGTTCGACATGGGGCTGGGCGGCGGCGAGGCGATGTCGCGCTTCGCGCGGGGGCCGCACAACATCATGATCATCAAGACCGATCGGCCCTCGCTGGTCCATCGCGGCGGTCCGATG
The DNA here is from genome assembly GCA_023436825.1 of Pseudomonadota bacterium. The sequence continues at coordinate 2,905 of JAEZHS010000706.1, forward strand.
GACTGCGTGATCGTGAAGACCTACGACGCCGACGGGCGGGTCACCGGCGAGCGCCGCCTGGTCGGCCTGTTCACCTCGGCCGCCTATCACGCGACGGTGCGCGATGTGCCGCTGTTGCGCGGCCGCGTCGACAGCATCATGCGGCGCTCCGGCTTCGATGGGCACAGTCACGACGGCAAGGCGCTGCTCGCCATCCTGGAGGCCTACCCGCGCGACGAGCTGTTCCAGATCGACGAGGATGCGCTCTACGACCATGCGCTGGGCATCCTGCAATTGCAGGAACGGCGGCGCGTGGCGCTGTTCGCGCGCCGAGACGCCGTTGGACGCTTCGCCACCTGCCTGGTGTTCGCACCGCGCGAGCGCTTCGACTCCCAGCTCAGTGACCAGTTCGTCGTGCTGCTCGAGCAGGCGTGGCGCGGCAAGGTCCAGTCGGTCGACGTCTCGGTCAGCAGCGATTCGGCGCTGGCCCAGGTGCTCTACACGCTGAAGCTCGAATCGAACGACACCCCGACACCCGATCTCACCGAGCTCGAGCGCGCGCTGGCCGAGGCGGCAACGTCGTGGAGCGATCGCTTCCACACGGCCCTGCAGGACAGGCTGGGCGAGGTCGAGGGACGTGCCGCCGCCCGACGCTGGCGCGACTGGTTCCCCAACGTCTATCGCGACAGCTTCGATGCCGGCCAGGCCGCGGCCGATCTCGACCTGGTGCAGGCCGCCCTCGCCGGTCGGCCGTTCGGCGTACGGCTCGACCGCGCGCCCGACCTGCCGATGCACCGCTTCACGCTGCGCCTGTTCCATCCCAAGGCGCCGCTGGCGCTGTCCGACATCCTGCCGCTGGCGGAAAACCTCGGCCTGCGCGTACTGAGCGAGGCGCCGTTCCTCCTGAAGTCGCCCCAGGCAACGGGGGCAGCGGGCGACGAGGCGGTTGCGCTGCAGGTGCTGAGCGTGGAGACCGCCGACACCTCGCCGGTCGATCTCGCCGGAGCAGGTCCGCGCTTCGCCGAGGCGCTCGACAAGGTGTGGGCGCGGGCCCTGGAGAGCGACGGGCTGAACCGGCTGGTGCTGGCGGCGGGCCTGGCGTGGCGCGAGGTCGCGATCCTGCGCACCTATGCCAAGTATCTGCGCCAGGCCGGCGCCACCTTCAGCCAGGACTACATGGAGCGCGCGCTGTCGTCGTATCCGGCGATCGCGCGGCTGGTGGTCGATCTCTTCCTGGCGCGCTTCGATCCGGCGCTGGGCGAGGCGACATCCGACATCCGCAGGCAGAAGCTCGACCGGCTCGAAGCCGAGATCACTGGCGCACTGGAAGGCGTGGCGACGCTCGACGAGGACCGCATCCTGCGGCGCTTCCTCAATGCCGTGCGCTGCACCGTGCGCACCAACTGCTGGCAGGCCGGCAAGGACTGGATCTCCATCAAGATCGACAGCCGCAGCATCGACGAACTGCCGGCGCCGCGGCCGCTGGTAGAAATCTTCGTCTACAGCCCGCGCATGGAAGGCATCCATCTGCGCGGCGGTCGCGTGGCGCGCGGCGGCATCCGCTGGTCCGACCGGCGCGAGGACTTCCGCACCGAGATCCTCGGGCTGATGAAGACCCAGATGGTGAAGAACGCCGTGATCGTGCCGGTGGGCTCCAAGGGCGGCTTCTACGTCAAGCGCCCACCCGTCGGTGGGACGCGCGAGCAGGTCCAGGCCGAAGGCATCGCCTGCTACCAGACGCTGATCCGCGGCCTTTTAGACCTCACCGACAACTACGCCGCCCACGGCATCGAGCCGCCGGCCGAGGTGGTGCGGCACGATGCCGACGATCCCTATCTCGTGGTCGCCGCCGACAAGGGCACGGCGACCTTCTCCGACATCGCCAACGCGCTCGCCCGGGAATACGGCTTCTGGCTCGACGACGCCTTCGCCTCGGGCGGCTCGGCAGGCTACGACCACAAGAAGATGGGCATCACCGCCCGCGGCGCCTGGGAATCGGTGAAGCGTCACTTCCGCGAGCTGGGGCAGGACATCCAGACCACGCCCTTCACCGTCGCCGGCGTCGGCGACATGTCGGGCGACGTGTTCGGCAACGGCATGCTGCTGTCGCGGCACATCAAGCTGGTCGCCGCTTTCGACCATCGCCACATCTTCATCGATCCCGCGCCCAATCCGGCGACGAGCTGGGACGAGCGCAAGCGGCTGTTCGACCTGCCGCGCTCGTCATGGATGGACTACGACAAGTCGCTGCTGTCGGCCGGCGGCGGCATCTACGACCGCGCCGCCAAGTCGATCGCACTGTCGGCCGAGGCTCGCGCCGTGCTCGGCATCGAGGCGCCCAGCATGACGCCGATCGATCTGATGCGGGCGATCCTGACCGCCCCGGTCGACCTGCTCTACTTCGGCGGCATCGGCACCTATGTGAAGGCCTCGAGCGAAAGCCAGGCCGATGCCGGCGACCGCACCAACGATCTGCTGCGCATCAACGGCGACCAGGTGCGGGCCCGCGTCGTCGGCGAGGGCGCCAATCTCGGCTTCACCCAGCGCGGCCGCGTCGCGGCGGCGCTGGCCGGCCGCAAGATCAACACCGACGCGCTCGACAACTCGGCCGGCGTCGACACGTCCGACCACGAGGTCAACATCAAGATCGTCACCGGCGAGGCGATCCTGCGCGGCGCGCTGAAGCGCGAGGAGCGCGACGCACTCCTGTTCTCCATGACCGACGAGGTGGCCAACCTGGTGCTGCGCCACAACTACCAGCAGAGCCAGGCGATCAGCGTCGCCGAGGAGCAGGCGGGCGAGGAGCATGATCGGCTGGAGCGCTTCATGCGGGCGCTGGAGCGCAACGGCCGGCTCGATCGCGCCGTCGAGTTCCTGCCCGATTCGCCGGCCATGCGCGTGCGCGGTCAGAACCGGCAGTACCTGACGCGTCCCGAGCTCAGCGTGCTGCTGGCCTACGCCAAGATCGACCTCAACGACCAGATCCTCGAGTCCGACCTGCCCGACGACCCGCTGCTCGAAGGCGAGCTCTTGCGCTACTTCCCGACGGCGCTGCAGGACAAGCACGAGCCGTCGATCCGCGCCCATCGCCTGCGCCGCGAGATCACCGCGCTGCAGGTCGTGAACTCGCTGGTCAATCGCTGCGGGCCGACCTTCGTGCGCAACATGGCGGGCCGCACCGGCGCGCCGGCGGCCGCGATCGCCCGCGCCTTCGCCGTCGTGCGCGATGCCTGGAAGCTGCGCGACCTGTGGGGCGACATCGAAGCCCTCGATCCCGCGCTCAAGGCCGAGGCGCAGATCCGCATGCTGGTGGCCTCGCAACGCTTCCTGACGCGCACCGTGCAGTGGGCGCTGCGCCGCCTGCCGCAGCCGATCGACGCCATGGCCTCGACCGCCGGGCTCGCCGCTTCGGTGGCGGCGCTGGGCGACCTGCCGGCCGACCTTATAGGCGAGGCCGAGAG
>JAEZHS010000724.1 GCA_023436825.1 Pseudomonadota bacterium
TGCGCGACGTCATCGACTGGATCGAGACGCGCTCGCCGGTCGAGCTGATCGCCATCGGCATCGGCCATGACGTCACGCGCTACTACCGCCGCGCCGTCACCATCGTCGACGCCGACCAGCTCGGCGGCACGATGATGGAGCAGCTCGCCTCGCTGTTCGACGAGGAAGACCTCAAGGACGTCCGTGCGGCGCGCGCGCCGCGCGGCGCCAAAGGCGGCGCCAAGGCTGCCGCCGGCAAGTCGGGCCGTCGCGCTGCCTGACCTTGCGCGCCATCCTGCGATCGCTGTTCGTCGTCTGCCTGCTGGCGACGGCTTGCGCCGGCGCCTCGCCGGGGCCGGCGGTGGCTCAGGAGCAGGCGCTCGAGATCAAGGGCGCCTCGCAGCCCTTCAAGATCGACGACCCGTCGGCCAAGACCATCGGCCGGCTGGTCTGGCGCGGCGGCATCATGATGACCGCCAATTCGCGGCACTTCGGCGGCTGGTCCGATCTCCACGTCTCGCCCGACGGCAAGACCCTGACCTCGATCTCCGACGAAGGCGCGTGGCTCACCGCCACCATCGAGTATGACGGCGAGGCCAATCTCGCCGGGCTGAGCAACGCCCGCATCGGCCAGCTCCATGGCGTCGACGGCCGGCTGATCGCGAGCAAGGCCGAGGCCGACGCCGAGGCGATGGCGCGCCTGCCCGACGGCTCGTGGCTGGTCGCCTTCGAGCGCGATCACCGGCTGTGGCGCTACGGCGCGCTGACCGCGACGCCGACTGCGGTCGGAGGCCCGGCCGAGATCGGCCGCCAGCCACCCAACGGCGGCATCGAGGCGATGACCGCGCTCGACGACGGCCGCGTCATCATGATCAGCGAGGAATACGGCGAGCGCGCCGGCACGGTGATGGGCTGGATCGGCACGCCGTCAACCGGCGGCCGCTACCAGTGGCGCTCCTTCAGCTACGCCACCATCCCCGATTTCCGGCCGACCGCGATCACCCGGCTGCCCGATGGTTCCTACGCCTTGCTCGAGCGGGCCTTCGACATGGTGCGCGGCGTGCGCTGCCGCGTCATGCGCTTCGACGCCAGCCAGCTCGTGGCCGGCGGCACGGTGCAGGCCGAGGAGCTGGCGCGGCTCGCCTCGCCCTATGCAGTCGACAACCTGGAAGGCATCGCCGCGACCCGCGGGCCGCGCGGCGAGACGCTGCTGTGGTTGATCTCGGACGACAACTTCAATCCGCTTCAGCGCAACATCCTGCTGCTGTTCGAACTGGCCCAATAAAAAAGGCCGCTTACGCGGCCTTTTTCGCATCCTTCTTGGCCTTGGCCGTGACCACCCGGCGCTTCAGCACCTTCATCTCGGGGCTGAGCTTGCTGTCGTTGGTGCCCAGCAAGTAGGAATCGATGCCGCCATTGTGCTCGATGGTCTTGATGCCGCGCGGGGTGAGGCGCAGGCGCACGCTGTGGCCCAGCGCATCCGACAGGACCGAGGCGACCTGAAGATTGGACATGAACCGGCGCCGGCTCTTGTTGTTGGCGTGGCTCACATTGTTGCCGTATTGCACGGACTTGCCCGACAGGGCGCAACGACGAGGCATGGCGATTTCCGCTAAAAAACGATCCCGCCGGAGGGCGGGAAGGCCGGCTTTTTAAGGGCCCGAGGCACCCCCGTCAACCACCCCTTACGCGAACCGTTCGCGGTTACGCGAACCAGTCCACCACCCGCTCGGTGATATCCTCGACCTGATCCTCGGGAATCACCCGCCCGCGGGCCGAGATTCCCGCTGCGTGCACGGTTTCGGGGTCCCCCGAGACCAGCGGGTGCCACCAGTAGAGGTCCTGCTTGAAATGGACCAGGCGGTAGCCGCAGGTCTTGGGCAGCCAGTCCATCTTGGCCACCACACTTGGGGTGAGCTGGATGCAGTCCGGCACGATCTTCTTGCGGTTCTTGTAGTCCCGGCAGCGCGCCGTCTTGGGGTCCAGGAGCTTGCAGCAGGTGTCGGTCTGGGCGAGCTCGCCGGTGCCCTCGTATTCGAGCTTGTTGACGCAGCACATGCCGCAACCGTCGCAAAGGGACTCCCATTCCTGCTTGGACATCTGGGAGAGCGTCTTGCGCTTCCAGAACGGCAGCTCCTGCTGCCGGGCGGCGGCGCGACGGGCGCGGCGAACGAAGGACTTAGCGGCCATGGAAAGCCTCTAGCATACGACGGGCCGCAGCGGCGGGGGTTGCGCGGCCGACCTCGACCTCGCGCTCCAGGCCCGTCACCAGCTTCTTCACCCCGGGGTGCTTGCGCAACTCCGTCAAAAGGGTTTCCCCCACCTCGTTCCACATCCAGGCGCGCGCCTGGTCGGCGCGGCGGCGGGCGACGCCCTTCTCTCCCACGGCCGTCCTGAAGCGCTCGATGACCTGCCAGACCTCGGCCACGCCGGCGCCGGTAAGGGCGGAGGCGGTCGTCACTTCGGGCGTCCAGCCTGCGGTCGGCGAGCGCAGCATGCGCAGCGCATGCTGATAGTCCGACGCCGAACGCTTGGCGGTGGCCAAAAGATCGCCGTCGGCCTTGTTGACCACGATCAGGTCGGCGAGCTCGATGACGCCGCGCTTGATGCCCTGCAGATCGTCGCCACCCGCCGGCAGCAGCAGGACGATGAACATGTCGACCATGTCGGCGACCGCCGTCTCCGACTGGCCGACCCCCACGGTCTCGACGAGCACCGTGTCGAAGCCCGCCGCTTCCACGAGCAGCATGGTCTCGCGCGTGCGCCGCGCCACGCCGCCCAGGGTCGCGCCCGCCGGCGACGGGCGGATGAAGGCGGCGTGCC
>JAEZHS010000418.1 GCA_023436825.1 Pseudomonadota bacterium
CACCTAACCTCTCCCCCAAGGGGGAGAGGAATATGAGGTACATGGAGGTCGCTTAACGCCCTGCGCGATCTCTTGGCAGCTTGTCGGTCGTCTGCAGCATCAGCCGCTCGACGCGACCGCCCTCGACCAGATGCTTCTGCAGCACCTCGTCGATGTCTTCCTTGGTCGGGCAGCAGTACCAGACGCCTTCCGGGTAAATCACCAGGTTCGGTCCCAGTTCGCAGCGGTCCAGGCAGCCGGCGCTGTTTATGCGTACGTTCTTCAGCCCGAGTTCCCTGGCGCGGGCTTTCATGTGGTCGCGCAGCGCCTCGCCGTTCTTGTCGGCGCAGCAGCCGCGCGGATGGCCGGCCGGGCGGCGATTGGTGCAACAGAAGACGTGAGCTTCGTAGTATGGCTTGGGATCACCTGGCTTCTCACGCTCGCTCATCGTTCATTCCTTCTTGCCGGTGGCGATGTTGGCGAGCTGGGACCAGAACGCCTGCTGGATCTGCTGCATCTGCTCGACCCCTTGCATGGAGGCGGGCAGCCAGGTCTTGAACACCGTCTCGGGGTTCATGGCGCCCAGGCTGGAGCGCAGGCGCTCCTCGATCTCGCTCATGATGCGGTCCTGCATCGGCTTGATGTCGGGCAGGCCGAAGAAGGCGCGCGCCTCCTCGGGCGTGCAGGTCACTTCGACGTTCACCTTCATGCTTTTCTCTCCGTTTGGGCCCAAGCTTAGGCGATCTGAGGCCGGCCGGCCATGCTATGACCAGCCATGGTTACGCCCTGGCTTGAAAAGAACCCGCGCGCCACGAAAACCCTGAAATTCGGGCGCGATCAGCAATATGTGGTCAATCCCAACGGGATTCCCGAACTGTGCGAGGAATTGAAGCAGTGTCCCCGGCACGCGCCGACGCCGCTTCATGCCCTGCCGGCACTTGCCGGGCGGCTGGGCGTAGCCGAGGTCCGGGTCAAGGACGAGAGCCAGCGCTTCGGCTTCGGCGCCTTCAAGGCACTGGGCGGCGTGATCGCCGTCTACGACGCGCTGTCCAGCGCCGTCGGCGACGCCTGCCACACCAGTGCAAGCTTCGCCGACGTCATGACCGGCCGACACAAGGAGGTCACGCGCCCGTTCGTTTTCTCGACCGCAAGCTCGGGCAATCACGGCCGCTCCGTTGCCGCCGGGGCAAAACTGTTCGGCAATCGCTGCATCATCTTCCTGCCCAAGTTCACCTCGGCCGAGAAGGAGGCCGCGATCCGCGCCCGCGGAGCCGAGGTGATCCGCATCGACGGCGACTACGACACCGCCGTCGCCGAGTGCAAACGCCGCTCGCAGGAGAACGGCTGGACGATCATCTCCGACACGTCGTGGGAGGGTTACGACAAGGCGCCGCGCAGCGTCATGCGCGGCTATTGCGTGCTGGCGCATGAAGTCGTCGCCGAGTGGCGGCAGGAGCCGACCCATGTCTTCGTGCAGGCGGGCGTGGGCGGGCTGGCCGCCGCGGTGATCGGCTATCTGTGGGCCGTGCTGCCGACGCGTCCGACCTTCGTCGTCGTGGAACCCGAGAGCGCGGACTGCTGGTTCCAAAGCAATCGCGCCGGCAAGCCGACGCTCGCCAGCGGCAACGCCGACACGGTGATGGGTGGCCTCGCCTGCCGCGAGATCTCGCCCATAACCTGGCCGGTGGTCGGCGAGGCCACGGACTGGTTCATGACCATCGAGGAGGACCAGGTCCTTCCGGCGCGCCGGCTGCTCGCCCATCCGCTGGATGGCGATCCGGCGATTGCATCGGGCCCCTCGGGCTGCGCCGGCATGGCAGGGCTGACCCGCGCCTGCACCGACGAGGCCGCCTTCAAGGCCTTGAAACTCGATCGCCACTCCCGCGTTCTGCTCATCAACAGCGAAGGCAACCTCGGAGAAGAGCCGGCATGAATCGCCCCGGCGTGAACAGATTGGGCGCCGAGACCAGCCCCTACCTGCTGCAGCACGCCAATAACCCCGTGCATTGGTGGGCGTGGGGCGAGGAGGCGCTCGCCGAGGCCAGACGCACCAACCGGCCGATCCTGCTCTCGGTCGGTTATGCCGCCTGCCACTGGTGCCATGTCATGGCGCACGAGAGCTTCGAAGCGCCGGAAGTAGCGGCGGTCATGAACGAGCTGTTCGTCAACATCAAGGTCGACCGCGAGGAACGGCCCGACGTCGATGCCATCTACATGCAGGCGCTACAGGTGCTGGGCGAGCCGGGCGGCTGGCCGCTCACCATGTTCTGCACGCCGGCGGGCGAGCCGTTCTGGGGCGGCACCTACTTTCCCTATCCTGCCCGCTACGGCCGGCCGAGCTTTCTGGACGTGCTGCGCGGCGTGTCGCAGGCCTTCCATGAGAAGCCGGGCGAAATCGAGACCAACCGCGCCGGCCTGCTGCAGGCCTTGCAGCGCAAGGCCGCGAACAAAGCGGTCGAGTTCAAGGGCGACGGGCCGCCGATCCCGCTCGAGCTTCTGGATCGCATCGCCGAGCGCATCGCCCAGGAATGCGATCCGATGTGGGGAGGTCTCGGCCAGGCGCCGAAGTTCCCCTCGCCCTATCTGTTCGAGATGCTGTGGCGAGGCTGGCTGCGCGATCGCTCGAACGCCAAGCTCTTCGAAGCCGTCACCGTCACGCTCGACCGCATATGCCAGGGCGGCATCTACGATCATCTCGGCGGCGGCTTCGCGCGCTACGCCACCGACACCGAGTGGCTGATCCCGCATTTCGAGAAGATGCTCTACGACAACGCCCAGCTCGTCGACCTTCTCACCCTCGTCTGGCAGGAGACCAAAAGCCCGCTCTACGCCACGCGCATCGCCGAGACCTGCGACTGGGTGCTGCGCGAGATGGTGGCCGAAGGCGGCGGCTTTGCCGCGACCTACGACGCCGACTCGGAAGGGGTCGAGGGCAAGTTCTATGTCTGGGACGAGGCCGAGATCGACGCGGCCCTGGGCGACGACGCCGCCTTCTTCAAGCAGGCCTATGATGTCAGCGCCCAAGGCAACTGGGAGCATCACAACATCCTGCACCGCAATCGCGCGCCGGCTCTTTTAGGCGAGGCCGACGAGCGGCGGCTGGCCGACCTGCGGGCCAAGCTGAAGGCGGTACGCGACAAGCGCGTCTGGCCGGGCTGGGACGACAAGGTCCTGGCCGACTGGAACGGGCTCATGATCGCGGCGCTCGCCAACGCCGCCGTCGTGTTCCAGCGCGACGACTGGCTCGCCGCCGCCGAGCGCGCCTGGCGCTTCGTCATGGGCCGGATGCGCGAGGAGCGTGGCCGGCTGTTCCATTCCTGGCGGATCGGCAAGCGCCTGCATCGCGGGACGCTCGACGACTACGCCAACATGGCACGCGCCGGCATCGCCCTGTTCGAGGCGACCGGCGAGGCGCACCATCTCGACGAGGCGAAATCCCTGGTGGCGGTGCTCGATCGCCATTTCGCCGACGACAAGACCGGCGGCTACTTCATCACCGCCGACGATGCCGCCGACCTGATCGTGCGCACCAAGCATTGCCACGACAATGCCGCGCCCGCCGGAAACGGCACGCTGCTCGGCGTGTTCGCGCGGCTGTGGGTGTTGGATGGCGAGGCGGCCTGGCGCGACAAGGCGGAGCGCCAGCTCGCGGCCTTCGCCGGCGAACTGGAAGGCAATTTCTTCCCGCTGATGACACTCTTGAACGGCTACGAGCTGCTGCAGCGCGCCATCGAGCTGGTGATCGTCGGCGATCCCCAGTCGCCCGGCACCGAGGCGCTGCGCCGCGCGGTGTACGAGCAAAGCCTGCCCAACAAGATCGTGCGCAGATTGGCACCAGGCGTCATCCTGCCGGCCCATCATCCCGCAGCTGGCAAGGGACTGGTTGACGGCAAGCCTGCGCTCTACGTCTGCCAGGACATGTCGTGCCGACCGCCAATCGTGGATGCCGCAAGAGCCAACTCGCTTTGACGAGCTGAACGGCAAAGGGGATCGCGTTCGTGCGACTCCGTCGGAAATGTCCGCAAGCCGATGATGTCTCTGCGCTTTTCGGCACTGTCGGTGGCCGGGCGCTATTTTGCGCGCCTTGGCCCGACCGCCGGCCGACGTGAATTTCGCTGGATTTGGCTAGAGCGGAATGGGATGAAATGGAACCGCATGCGGTTCCATTTCATCCCATTCGCGCGCGCGGGTGATCGTGGTTTCACAGGGCATGATGGGTCCGGCTGATTCCAGCCGGACCCATCATGCTCTAGACCCCCAACCACCGGCCAAGCCATTGAATTCTAGCCCTTTTTGAATTTGGCTAGTTTCGCTGGCCGTTTCCACGGGAGGTGAGTGGTGGGCCAGTGGGCTGTCACCCTTTCAGGCCTCAAAAAAGGTCCATCACCCGGCAGGGCTGCCGCCGGGCGCGATGGTATGGGATGAACGATGCATAGAGCAGAGCCGCCGGGAGGCGAGCGCAAGGCCTATATAACCCGGGTGATTCACAGAGTCAACTGCTGTTCTAGTTTTTGCGTGCCATAGGGAGCAAAAGGACGCAAAAACGCTCTTGGTGGAGCATCGGTGCCAGCAGTGCTGGCTATCTCGTCGCCCCGCGCCAACTCACCAAACCTTCTGTGACGAGCTACCAGCCCACGTCGTTCTCACTTCACCAGGTCCGCCGGCGTCGCTGTCGTTGCGGGCTTCAGGTCGAAGGCGTAGTTGCAGGACTTCGTTGTCTTCGTCTTGAAGGCAACCTGGATGCTGTCGCCGTTCTGCGTGCCCGTCGCCTCGCCCGTGAAGTAGTCCGGCCCGGAGCCTGTGAACGACAAGGTGAGTTGGCCGTTGGCGATCGAGCCCTTTACCGTGCTCGTCGGCGTGCCGCTTGAGTTCTCGGACAGAAGGCCATCGACCGTGCCGCCGTTGACGGTCAGGACCATCGCCGGTGACTGGCACCAGGCATCGGTGGCTCCCTTGCCCCGATAGAGTTGCGGACCAGTCGCCGTTGCGGTCGGGGCGGCTGCCGGCGCCGACGCGGTCATCTGGACAGTCTGCACCGGAACCGGCGGTGCCGCACCGCACCGCTGCCCTGCAAGGGTCGCCAGGTACTGCTGCCGGGATTGCAGGGCCGAGACCTCCTTGCCCGCTGCGTTCTGGAAATCCATTCCGAACCACAAGACCGGTATCAGGAGGCCCGCCGCGCCAACGATGACGTTTTGCGCGACCTTCTTGCCTTCTTCGCTCCCAAGCTCGGAAATCTTCTTGTTGTTTGCCTGAACCTCCGCGTTGATTGCCGCGCAGTCCATATAGCGATCTTGAGCCTGCGTGACGGCGACGGGCGCCGGAGCACGACCGGCACAGGCGGCCAGCTGGGCCACCAGCATAACGAGCACTAGTTTTTTCATTTCCCCAAATCTCCCCGGAGCCGTTATTGCACGGGGTACACGGCGTTGCAAATCGCGCGTGTATGCGCTTGCGTAACTCTCGTATCAGATGCGCGGACCGCGATGATCCGGACGTGTGGCGCGGCCGTCTAACGACTGGACTGATCCACGCCGCCGACGCATCCTCGGCCAAATCCCGAGGAGTTCTGTTTCGTGCAGCTTCAGCTCAAGACTTGGCAGTTCGTCGACGACTATCTCAAGACCAAGACCGGCATCATGATCCCGATCGGCTCGACCGAGCAGCACGGCCCGACAGGCCTCATCGGCACCGACGCGCTCACCGCCGAGATGATCGCGCGCGGCGCCGGCGAGAAGGTGGGCGCGCTGGTGGCGCCGACCATCTCGGTCGGCATGGCCCAGCATCACCTGGCTTTCGCCGGCTCGGTCACCTTGCGGCCGACCACCCTGATCGCCGTGGTGCGCGACACCGTGGTGTCGCTGGCGCGGCACGGCTTCACCCGCTTCTTCTTCGTCAACGGCCATGGCGGCAATATCGCCACCGTGACCGCGGCATTCTCAGAGATCTATGCCGAGCGCTCGATGGAGCGCATGTCCAACCAGCCCTCGATCAAGTGCGCCCTGCGCAACTGGTGGGACGGGCCGGGCATCCGGGCGCTGCAGAAGGAGCTCTATCCCTCGGGCGAAGGCAGCCACGCCACCGCCTCGGAAGTGGCGCTCACCTGGTACAGGTATCCCGAGACGATGCAGCGCAAGGACATGGAGCCCCGGATCGCGCCCAACGGCTCCTTCGCCGATGCCGAGGACTATCGCCGGGTGTTCCCCGACGGCCGCATCGGCTCCGATCCCAACCAGGCGACGCCCGAGCACGGCAAGCGCTTCTACGACACCGCCGTCGCGGAAGTGGCGGCCGACTATGAGAAGTGGGTGGCGAGGTAGGCGCTCATGTTCTTCCGGACCGCGCGCGTCCCCGCCCGCTCATCAATCATGGG
>JAEZHS010000084.1 GCA_023436825.1 Pseudomonadota bacterium
GCTTTCACGCGGGCTGAAGCCGCGCAAGGGCACGCTGATCTTCTCGTTCAACAACTTCGAGGCCTATCAGCGCTTCGATCCCGACAATCCGTTCAAGTCGCGCATGATCGACGAGGACTTCAATCGCACCTGGGGCCGGCTCGACCAGCCGGCGACGACGCGCGAGACCCGGCGCGCCCAGGTCGTGCGGCCCTATGTCGAGCGCGCCGATTTCCTGCTCGACCTGCATTCCATGCACGACGATTGCGTGCCGCTGATGCTGTGCGGACCGCTCGACCGCGGCGCCGAGCTCGCCAAGCGGCTGGGCTCGCCGGCCGACATCGTGCGCGACCGCGGCCATGCTGCCGGCATGCGCATGCGCGACTACGGCGCCTTCGGCGACCCCGACAGCGACAAGACCGCCTTGCTGATCGAGACGGGCCAGCACTGGCGCAAGTCGTCGGTCGTGGTGGCCAAGGACGTCGCCCACCGCTTCCTCACGGAGACCGGGGTGGTCGAGGCCTCCGACCTGCCGGCCGATTGGAAGCAGCCGGCGCCGCCCGCGCAGAAGATCGTCCAGGTCACGCACGCCATCGCCACCAAGCGCGGCAACTTCACGCCGGCGCGCCGCTTCGAAGGCCAGGAGGTGATCGCCGAGGCCGGCACCGTGCTGGGCCATGATGACGGCGAGGCGGTGACGACGCCCTACGACAACTGCGTATTGGTGATGCCGGCCGTGAACCGGCCGCTGCGCGCCGGCGTCACGATTGTTCGTCTGGGTCGGCTGATCTGAGACCAGGCTGGCGGCGCATGACGAAGCGCAGCTCCGCCAGGCGCACGACGCCCAGCAGCGCGCCAAGAGCGGCATAGACGACCATCCCCAGCACACAGACGCCGAACAGGGCGGCCACGCCCTTGATGTTGGCGTGGGCCAGGACCGGATCCAGCAGGACGAGCGCTCCCCAGAGGACGACGCCCATGCCGATGGTCGCCGCCAGCATGCGCCACGATCGTGAGATCAGTCGCTGGTCGGCGACCAAGTGAACGCGCCGGCGCAGCACGAAGGCCAGCATCGCCGCGTTCAGCCAGCCCGACAGCGAGGTGGCGAGCGCGATGCCGACCTGGGCGAGGCCGGTGCCGTAAAGGAAGACGACGTTGAGGATCACGTTCACGACGATGGCGATGATCGCGATGTAGAGCGGCGTGCGCGTGTCCTCGCGGGCGAAGAAGCCCGGGGTCAACGCCTTGATCAGCACGAAGGCGGGCAGGCCGACGACGTAGGCGGCCAGCGCGCTTGCCGCGCGCAGGGTGTCGTCGGGCCCGAAGCGGCCGCGCTCGAACAGCACGCGGATGAGGGGGTCGCTCAGCAGCCACAGCGCCACCGCCGCGGGGAGGCTGAGCAGTAGGCCGAACTCGATGGCGCGGTTCTGGTTGGCCATTGCCGATTCTGTCTGGCCGGCGCGGAGCTGGCGCGCCAGGAGCGGCAGCAGGGCGGTGCCGATGGCGATGCCGACCACGCCGAGCGGCAATTGGGCGATGCGGTCGGCGTAGAAGAGGGCCGAGATCGTGCCGACCGGCAGCAGCGAGGCCCATACCACGTCGAGCATGGTGCTGATCTGCTGCGCGCCGCCGCCGATCGCGACCGGCGTCGCGAGCTTGACGAGCCGGGCAACGCGCGCCGTCCAGCGTGGGCGCACCAGTGTCATGCTGACATCGTCGCGGGCGCAGGCGATCAGCAGCCACAGCCACTGCAGCAGGCCCCCGATCGCCACGCCGATCGAAGCGGCATAGCCGCTGTTGGGCAGGAGTGGCGTCAGGCCGAGCACTGCACCGATCATTGCCACGTTGAGGAGGATGGGCGTCGCCGCGACATGGGCGAAGCGGTCGATGCTGTTCAGGACGCCGCCGTACAGCGAGGCCAGCGAGATGAACAGCAGGTAGGGGAAGGTGATGCGGCCGAACTCGACGGCCATGGCGAAGGTCGGCGCATCGTCGCGCATGCCGGGCGCCAGGGCCGCCACGACCCACGGCATGGCAACCATCAGCACGATCGAGAACGGCACCAGCACCAGCAGCAGGGCGGCGTGGGCCTGGCGGGCGAAGGCCAGCGCCTCGGCGCGGCCGTTGTCCTGCAGCTCGCGCGAGAACAGCGGCACGAAGGCCGCCGAGAAGGCGCCCTCGGCAAACAGGCGGCGGAACAGGTTCGGCAGCTTGAAGGCGACGATGAAGGCGTCGGCCATCGCGCCCGATCCCAGCATCGCCGACAGCACGACGTCGCGGGCGAAGCCCACGAGCCGGCTCAGCAGCGTGAAGCCGCCGACGGTAGCGACGGCGCGACCGAGGCTCATTTCATGTCGTCCTGAGCGCAGCGAAGGACCTCATCGCCGCTTGCCACGCCATGAGATCCTTCGCTTCGCTCAGGATGACCTTCGATCACTGCCATAATCCTGTCATCGTCAGGTGCCATATTCTCTCTCGGTGGCGGCCGGTGATGTGATGACCGGTATAAACCGCTACCACGGCCGGTCCTTAACAGGGCCGGTTTTTTATTGAGCCGCCAGCTTCAACAGCGTCTCGCGGTCCTGGGTCGCGAGCTTCTTGTAGTCGCCGACGATCCTTTCCAGCTCATCCGCCGGCAGCACGCTTTCCAGATCGGTGAAGCCCTGTGGGGCGCGCTGCTCGACGATGTCGAGCATGACGTCGATGCCCTTGCGGCGATTGCTCTCGACGATGGCCGCGGTCGGCGGCAGGCGGCGCCGTTCGTAGCGCTTCAACGCCGCTTCGGGATCGCCGCCGGCGAGAAGTTCCTGGGTGATCGCCTCGCCATCGAGGATCGCCTGCGAGGCGCCGTTGGAGCCGATGGGATACATCGGATGCGCGGCATCGCCCAGCAAGGTGATGCGGCCGTGGCTCCAGCCCGGTAGCGGATCGCGATCGACCATGGGGAATTCGAAGATGGCGTGGGCCGAGCGGATGACGCCCGGCACGTCGAGCCAGCCGAAGTTCCAGCCCTCGAAGCGCGGCAGGAAGTCTGAAAGCTTGCCCGGACGGTTCCAGTCCTCGCGCGGCAGCATGGCGCCGTCGCCCATGTGCAGGTCGCAGATCCAGTTGATCAACGCCTCGCCGCGCTCGGCATGGGCGCGGCTGATGGGATAGCAGACGAATTTCTGATTGTGATGGCCGGCCTGCACCATGGTCGCACCGCCGAGGTAGGGCTTGCCCACGGTGACGCCGCGCCACATCAGGATGCCCTGCCACTTGGGCGGGCCTTCGTCGGGATGGAAATGGGCGCGCACCGCGGAGTGGATACCGTCGGCGCCGATCAGGATATCGGCCTCCGTCGTCTCGACGATCGCGCCGTCACGGTCGGCGAAGCGCGCGGTGACCGTGCTGCCCTTCTGCTCGAAGCCGGCGATGCGCCGGCCGAACTTGATGCGACCGGCGCCCAGCATCTGCTCGGCGGCGCGGTACAAGATCATCTGCAGCTCGCCGCGATGGATGGAGAATTGCGGCCATGGCAGGCCGGCATGACGGCCGCGCGGATCGGCCCAGATGGTCTGGCCGTGCCGGTTGGCGTAGCGCAGCTCGCGCGTCTCGATGGCGGTCGCGGCCAGCGCTGGCTGCAGCCCCAGGCTCGAGAGGATGCGCACGGCGCCCGCCTGGATGTTGATGCCGACGCCGAGCGGTCTGAGCTCGCTCACGGCCTCGAACACCTCGACGTCGAAGCCTGCGCGATGGAGGCACATCGCGGCGGTCAAGCCGCCGATGCCGGCGCCGGCGATGGCGATCTTCATGTCGGGCTTACGGGTCGCGGCTCAGGCCGCGATAGAGCAGGGCGGCCTGGTAGGCGGCCCACTTCTCGGCGTAGCTGTCGCCCAGCTCGCGCAAATAGGACCAGCTGTAGATGCCGCTGTCGTGACGGTCGTCGAACACGATACGGATGGCGTAGTGACCGACCGGCTCGACGGCGGTGATCTTCACGTGACGGCGGCCGGACACGATCTTCTTCTGGCTGGGTCCGTGGCCCTGGACCTCGGCCGACGGGCTCTCGACGCGCAGGTACTCGGCCGGCAGCGAATGGGTGATCCCGTCGGAGAACTCGATCTCGAGCCGCGCCTCTTCCTTGAACAGGCGCAATTCGGTCGGCCACGGCGCCGTCGTTTCGTAACTGCCTTCGTCGGGCGCCGACTTGGGGAACTGTCCCTCCTGCGCTTTGTTCCCGGCGTTCACGGCACGTCCCTGATCACGCGCGCCTCGCTCACCAGCATGATGGGTATGCCATCGCGGATGGGATAGGCGAGTCCGGCCTTACGGCTGATCAGTTCGCCGGCCGCCGCGTCGTACTCCAGCGGCCCATGCGAGGCCGGGCACACCAGGATCTCCAGCAGCTTGGGATCGACGCCGGCGCGACGCGATGCGGGTTCGTCCGATGGAGGGGCCATGGTGACGTCCTTATAGCATGGTCTTCCGGACCGCGCGGTTCCAGCGCGCGCAGACGCGCATATTAATGCGCTCAGGCGCGCTGGAAGCGCGCGGTCCGGAAGAATCAATTCGCCCGCTTGGGCGCCGTCTCGCCGGACTGGCCGAAGGCGTTCATTTCCAGGAAGGCGACCAGAAGCTTGGCGCGGGCCGAGGAGTCGGCGGCTTCCAGCAGGGCCTGCTTCTCGGCCGGGCCGAAGGGCAGGACCATCGACAGCGAGGTCACGAGATTGGCATCGGCGGCCTGCTTCACGGCGTCCCAGTCTGTCGACAGGTTGCGGGTGCGGAAGAAGGCGGCCAGCGCCGCCATCAGGCGGTCGCGGTCGAGCTCGACCTGCTCGTCGGCATGGTCGAGGTCGGCACGGAACGGCGAGAACACCGAGGAGACGCGACGATAGCCGCCATGGGCGAGGTCGAGCTCGCGCACGATCTCGAAGCGGCAGACGCCGGTGAGCGCGAGCAGGAGCCGGCCATCCTCGGTCTCGTTGAAGCTCACGATGCGGCCGGCGCAACCCACCTTGTGCACCTTGGGCCGGCCGTCCTCGGTCGGCAGGCCGTCGCCGGCGTAGCCGCCCGGCTGCATCGGCTGCACCATGCCGATCATGCGATGACCGGCCAGCGAGTCGAAGATCATCGCGAGATAACGCGGCTCGAAGATGTTGAGCGGCAGCCTGCCGCCCGGCAGCAGCAGCACGCCCGACAACGGGAAGATCGGCAGCGTCTCGGGGAGCTGCTCGAAGCTCGGTTCGAACGGACTGCGCCCGGGCACCCGCTCGGTCATGCCGGCGCGTCGATCAGGAGAACAGGATGGTCGACAGCCGCTTGCGGCCGTCGACGGCGAGCGGATCGGTGAAGCCAAGCGCTTCGAAGAACTTCAGGAGCTGCTGGCGGGCGGCTTCCTCGTTCCACTTGCGGTCGGCTTTGATCATGGCGAGCAGCTCGTCGATCGCCTCCTGGCGCTGGTTGCCCGCCCAGTAGGCCATGGCGAGGTCGAGCCTCGACTGCATGTCCTTGGGGTCGGCGGCGGCCTTGGCTTTGAGATCGTCGACCGGGCCTGCCTCCTTGGCCTTCTCGGCAAGGTCGATCGAGGCCTGGACGGCCACGACATCGGAGTTGGTCTTGTCCTTGGTCTCGACCTGGGCCAGCAGCTCCTTGGCCTGCTCGACGTCGCCGGTCTCCAGGTTGTAGCGCGCCAGTCCGGCCAGCGCGGTGACGTTCTTCGGATCGGCGCCCAGGATCTCGCTGTAGATGCGCGCGGCCAGGTCCTGGTCGTTCTGCGCGACCGCGGCCTTGGCGTGCTCCAGCAGCTCGGCGATCTCGTCGCCACCGCCTTCGACCGGGCCGCCGGTCGCCTGCACCAGGCGGTCGACGAACGCCTTGACCTGGCTCTCGGGCACCGCGCCCATGAAGCCATCGACCGGCCGGCCGCCGAAGAAGGCGTAGACTGCGGGGATCGACTGGATCCTGAGCTGCTGGGCCAGCATCTGGTTCTGATCGATGTTGATCTTGACCAGCTTGACGGCGCCGTTGGCTGCCTTGACGACCTTTTCAATCGCCGGCTGCAGCTGCTTGCACGGACCGCACCACGGCGCCCAGAAGTCGACGATCACCGGTACGGTGCGCGAGGCTTCCAGCACATCCTTGGCGAATTTGGTCTGGTCGCTGTCCTTGATGAGATCGGCGGGGGCAGCCTGCGGCGCGGCGCCCTTCAGCATCGGTTCCATGGATCCTCGAACGGGGGGAATTTGCGTTGCCTCGCAATGTGGCCTCCGCTCCCCGAGGGCGCAAGGGGGGCGGAAATCTGTCCGAATTCACTGATTCATGCTCTCTCCCCTCGGGGGAGAGGAACATGAAGGGGACCCCCGGGGGGGCAGGGCTATCGCATGTGACTGCAAAACCCCGTCATCCCGACCGGAGCCGAGCG
>JAEZHS010000239.1 GCA_023436825.1 Pseudomonadota bacterium
GTCCGCCGTCGGCGCCGCTTCGGCCGCACCGGCGGCGCTGATCGCCGCGGCCCTCCAGGCCGGCGACGCCGCCGAACGGCAGCGCTGGCGCGACGCGCTGATGCTCGACGAGACGCGCGCATCGCACGCGTTGCAGGCATTGCGCGACATTGCCGACTTCCGCCGGCCGACGGTCGCGGCCACTTTGCATGCCGGCCAGGATGCGCTGGCCGACGCGCTCGCCGTCCTGGCCGAGATCGAGCACTTCGACGTGCGCGCGCCGTCCGACGACGATCGCGACTCGCCCGTGTTCGAGCGGCTGGAGCGGTTCGCCAACGCCAGCGGATTCCGGTTCCGCGAGATCGCCCTGGATGGCGAGTGGTGGTGCGAGGAAGGCCCGGCGTTCCTCGCCCTCGACGCCGCGAGCGCGCGGCCGCTGGCTGTCGTCTGGCGTCGCCGCGGCTGGCGCGCGATCGATCCCGCGAGCGGCGCCGTGACCGCAATCGATGCGCACACGGCCGCGCGCCTGCTGCCGCGCGGCTACACGATCTACGCAGCACTGCCCGAGCGCGTGACCGTCGACGCGCTGCGGCGCTTCGCCATGCTCGGCGCCGAGGGCGATCTCGCACGCCTGCTTGTCGCGGCGGCGGCGGCGACACTGACAGGCTTGCTGACGCCGGTGGCGACCGGCGCGATCCTGGGCATTGCCGTGCCCGACGGGCGCATGTCGCTGCTCGGCGACATGGTGCTGATGCTGGTCGCCGCTGCGGTCGGCAGCACCGGTTTCCAGATCGCGCGGGCGGTGTCTCTCATCCGTTTCAGCACGTCGGTCAATCGCCGCCTGCAGGCGGCGATCTGGGATCGCGTGATCCGGCTGCGCACCGGGTTCTTCCGCCAGTATTCCGTCGGCGATCTGGCGCAGCGCATCGTCGGCATCGACGAGATCCGCCGCCTCATCTCCGGCCTGACGGTCACGGCCACGATCGCCGGCGTATTCTCGCTGGCGGGCCTCGCCGTCATGGCGATCTACGACGTGGCGCTGACCGGCTTCGCCCTCGCCTACGCCATCGTCGTCGCCGTCCTGCTATTCCTGATGGGCCGCGCGCGCATGCGGCTCGAGCGCGTCGTCTACCGGCGACGCGGCGCCGTCACCGGCCTGCTGGTCGAGATCCTGGGCGGCATCGCCAAGCTCAGGATCGCCGCCGCCGAGCTGCGCGCCTTTTCGCGCTGGTCGCACGCTTTCGCCCAGCAGCGCATCAACTCGGCACGCTCCCGGCGGCTCGCGGCCTTCCAGACGATCGCCGTGACCTGCCTGCCGACCTTGGGCACGCTCGGCATCTTCGCCATCGCCAACGGCGGCGAGCAGCCTCTCGATGTCGCCTCGTTCGCCGCCTTCGCCAGCGCCTTCAGCCAGTTCACCGCCGCGATCCTCAGTCTCGCCATCGCGTCCAGCAATGCGATCGAAGCGCTGCCGTTGTTCGCCCGGTTGCGTCCGGTGCTCGACGCGGAGCTGGAGGTCGAGGCGAGCCGAGCCGATCCCGGTCGTCTCGGCGGCCGGCTCGCCGTGCGCAACCTGTCGTTCCGCTACGACGACAATGCGCCGTGGATCCTGGAGGATATCGACATCGAGGTCCGCCCGGGCGAGAACCTCGCCATCGTCGGCGCCTCGGGCTCGGGCAAGTCCACGCTGCTGCGCCTGCTGCTCGGCTTCGAGACGCCGACGCGCGGCGGCGTGTTCTACGACGGCAAGGATCTCGAAAGGCTCGACCTCAGGCCGCTGCGCCGCCAGATCGGCACCGTGCTCGAGACGTCGCGCCTGGTGCCCGGTTCGATCTACGAGAACATCGCGGGCTCGGCGCCGTTCACGCGCGAGCGCGTGGAAGAAGCCGTCCGGCTCGCCGGCCTCGAGGCCGACGTGGCGGCCATGCCGATGGGGCTGGAGACATTCGTCATGGAAGGCGGCTCGCAGCTCTCGGGTGGCCAGCGCCAGCGCGTGATGATCGCCCGCGCCCTGGTGCGCCGGCCGCGCCTGATCTTCCTCGACGAGGCGACCAGCGCATTGGACAACCGCACCCAGGCGATCGTCGGCGAAAGCGTCGCCGCCATGAACGCCACGCGCATCGTCATCGCCCATCGGCTGAGCACGATCCGCGATGCCGACCGCATCGTCGTGCTCGAGCGCGGGCGGATCGCCGAGGTCGGCACATACGACGAGTTGATCGCGCGCAATGGCGCGTTCCATCGCCTCGCGCAGCGTCAGCTCTTGTAAAGAGACCGATCAGGGAGTCGCGGGTACCCCGGGCTTCTTGCCGTTCGCATCCGGGGGAGTCTTGCTGTCGCCAGCAGCCGCCACGGCCTCGAGTTCCGCCAGGGAAAGTTCGCGGTCGATGGAGGCGCCGTCGTGCGCGTCCTTGTCGTTGGCCGGCAACGTGCGCGAGGGACGGTCTCCGCTCGGCCGAGTCATACCTTGCTCCTGTAGGTGTCCGCGTTGCCGGCGGCAGAGACAGTGTGGAGCTCATCGACGGAAAGCTCGCGGTCGGCAGTATCGTCCCCGGCGGCCGCCTTGGCGCGCACATCAACCGCTTTCTCAAGCGACGTATCTCTGCTGGGCGACATCCCGAAGATGCGCCCGACTATCGACTGGATCATGGCTATCGGCCCCCCGACTGCGCTACGCGGACGTTACGTCGCTCTCAGTCATGGAGTCGAGATACGAGCCGCGCATATCTCGTGGGCTTCTCGTGCGGTTTCCTGCGCGACCGCAACGTCGAACAAGTTTCAGTTCGATGTATTTTACTTTTTCGCCGGGAGGATCTGACCGCGGATCTCGCCGTCGGGATACTGAAGCGTCATGACGTTGACATACCACTGGCCCGCCAGCACCTGCGCCGCCTGCTCCTCGGTCAGCGTGACGCCGTCCCGGATCGTGTAGCCGTAGATCGGTATGTTGATGGGCGCGACCGGCGGGCCGTTCTGGCCGGGCGCGGCCGGACCTTGCAGGTACCCCATGGTGATCGGACCACTCAGCCCCTGCAGGTTCAGGCGATATTCCAGCACCTTGGTCGAGGGCCGGTACACCGCTTCGAAGTAGCCGCTGCCTTGGCTCGTCGTCGGCGGCGCCACGTAGCCCCCGGCAAGCGCGGCGCGCAGGTCGGTCTTGGGCACGCGAGGCTCGGAAAGGTAGAACGAGCACGACGCCACGAGCGGTAGTGCCAGAGCCAGGGTCGCGCGAACAACGGCCGTCATGTGTAGCCCCCTTCTTCCCGTCATACGCGGCGAAACCGGCCGATCTCCCCTATCCATTGTGTCAGTTCCTCCTGCGGCACTCTAGTTCCTGTCGGACTGACTGTCGCACGGCGGGCGGCGTCCATTTTGCTACAGGAGCGCGCATGACGCATCGACAGCCGCGCATCACCGCCCAGATCGCCGGGCGCGCCCTGCATCCCCTGCTCCGTCCCTTCGCCGTCGGCTACTTCTTCACCGCCTGCGCCGCCGACCTCGTGTACACCCAGGCCAGCGTCTTCGTACCTCACAGCGTGCCCGAGTTCGCCGAAGTCACCGAGTGGCTGCTGATCGCCGGCCTGGTCATGGCCGTGCTGGCCGCCGTCATGGCGGTGGTCGATCTCTGGGGCGAGCAACAGTTCCGCGCGATTCCCGACCTCAGGATGTATGCCGCCGGCAGCGCGCTGGTGATGGCGCTCGAGGTCTACAACCTCAATCTTCGCCAGTCGGTCGGCGCCGAGGCCATCACCTCCACCGGTCTCGTCCTGTCGTTGGCCGCCAGCGTCGTGCTGCTGGCGACGCCCTGGCAGAATTGGGCGAGGATGTACCGCTAAGCAAATTGGGGGACTGGCATGGCGCGTCCGACGGGAGGATGATCTCGGGCGGAGGAACGCGCCCATGCAATACGACGTCATCTCCGCCGACGGCCATGTCGACCTGATCTGGCTGCCCCCCGATCTTTTCACCAAGAACGCCTCGGCGGCCTTCAAGGACCGCATGCCCCACGTCGTCGAGGGGCCGAAGGGACCCGAGTGGGTCAGCGCCAAGGGCGCCAAGTTCGGCCTGATGAACGGCATGGGATCGGCCGGCCGCGAATACGTGCCCGGCGTCATCCATCGCTCGGATCGCATGGCCTCGACGGGCCTCTACGACGACGGCAAGAAAGGCATCCGCCGCCTCACCGAGCCTGCGATGCGCCTGAAGGACCAGGACCGCGACGGCGTCCAGGCCGAGATCCTGTACGGCGTGCTGGGGTCCAGCGGCCGGCTGAATGATCCCGAGGCGGCGCTGGAGATGCTGCGCATCTACAACGACTGGCTCCACGACTTCTGCAAGGCCGCGCCCGACCGGCTGATCGGGCTGGCCAACATCCCGAACTACAACATGGAGGATTCGGTCGCCGAAGCGATGCGCTGCGCCAAGCGCGGCGTGCGCGGCTTCGACATCGCCAACCGGCCCGACATGACGCCGCTGTGGGACGAGCATTGGGAACCGTTGTGGAAGTTCGGCCACGAGACCGGCATCCCCCTGCACTTCCACACCATCGGCGGCCGCTCGCCCGACTACAGCAAGATGAAGCCGCACATCGTGCGCCGCGTGCAGGCCGCGCACATCACGAACTTCCAGATGCACATGAGCTACATGCTGATGTCGCTGATCTACTCGGGCGCGCCCGAACGCTATCCCAACCTCAAGATCGTGATCGGCGAGGCGGGGCTGGGCTGGATCCCCTACGTGCTGCAGCACATGGACCTCGAATGGGAGGACCAGTTCCAGGATCTCGACCTCAAGATGAAGCCGAGCG
>JAEZHS010000290.1 GCA_023436825.1 Pseudomonadota bacterium
CGCTCGGCGCCTGGACCTTGGCCATGTGCTCGTAGCGCTGGGCGGCGAACCACAGCGCATAATCGCCGAACTTGATGGGCGGATACTTGGCCGGCCGCTCGGCCGACTGGCAGCTCGGCAGGCACTCGATGATCGTGTCGTGATTGGGGTCGCAGAAGAACGGCACGGCGTAGCGCAGCTGCCCCGACACGTTGCGCACGCGATGCGGCGTCGACAGGAAGCGTTCGTTGGTCCAGCGATGCAGGATGTCGCCGCCGTTGACCACGAAGGCGTCTGGCACGCCCGGCGCCTCGAGCCAGCGGCCGTCGGGCAGGTTGATCTCCAGGCCCTGCACCTTGTTGGGCGGCAGCAGGGTCATAAAACCGGAGTCGGTGTGCGCCACCAGGCTGTTGACCGAGTCGTCGGCGCCGTCGATCGCGGGATAGCGCGACATGCGCAGGATCATGTGCGGCTCGGCGAAGCTTTCGTCGAAGAACGTATCCGGCAGGTCGAGCGCCAGCGCATAGAGCCGCACCAGCTTGGCGCACAGCGCCTCCATGGTGCTCATGTAGTCCACCATGTTGGCGCGGAAGCCCGGGATGGCGGCCTCGTCCGGCCACTTGTTCATGGCGTGGAAGCGGCGGTTGGAGACGACGTCGGGATGCTCGGGCGTCTTCTCGCGGCGCAGGAAATAGGCCTCGTTCTGGCTGGGCTTCTTGCCCTGCGCGGCGGCGTTGGGCGGCGGCTTTCGGGCGATCGGCATGTAGCCGATATTATGCTCGTCGACCTTGACTGCGAGCTTCGTGTCGATCGGCAGCGCATGGAAGCGCGCGGCCTCGGCATAGGCTGTATCGATCGAGGCCTGCGGCACGCCGTGGCCGGCGAGGTAGTAGAAGCCGACGTTTTCGAAGGCGAAGCGCAGCTCGGCGGCAGCACGCTCGGCGGCGCCGGGCTTGCCGGCCAGGAAACCCGACACGTCGATCAGGGGGATCTCGCCGCTGATCATGGTGGGCGGCGCCAACGCTGGTATGGCGTGACTTGTCTGCGGCTGCATCACTCGATCCTGTTGCGATAACGTCTGGTCATTGTGCGCTCGGCCGGCGCTGCAATAAATGCGCCATGCGCATGGACTGCTCCCGGATTCGGCGTTCCGGTTTGCGTAACAGCGCGGCGCGGCGACGTTCAGGCGAACCAGCGGCGGAGGGCGGCGACCATGAGGAAGACGAAACCGCCGCCGGCGCCGGCGAGGATGCCGCCCACCGTCAGCAGAATGCGCCGCAGCCGATAGCGCTTCTCTATGCGGCGCTCGTGCTCGCGGCGTCCGACGCCGATCGGCCGGTCGTAGCGGTCGGGCGGGCTGGCGAGATCTCGTGTCCCCTTCCACCAGCCCCAGCTTCCGCCCGCGACCGAGAACAAGACCAGCAGCGTGCCGATGATCCAGTTCACGGCGCCGTTCCGCTCAGCGTTGCGACAGGCCGGCATCGGCCATGGCGAACAGCAGCCCGGCGATGATCGCGCCCAGCGCGGCGGCTGCCGCCGCCTTGAGCAGGCGCCAGCGCTTGCGGCGCGCGATCACCCATTCCTCGTAGTCCTCCAGACGGACGTGCGGTGGCCGGATCGTGGAATTCGCCGAGCGGTAGTACATCGTGGATGTCGTCCGGCGCCACGCCAGATAGCCAACCAACGCCGCGCCGGCGATGACCGCGATAAACCCGATTGGACGCATGCTCCCCGGGCCCCCGAGCCCAAGAGTGGCAGGGCGGCGGACCAATGTCACTTATTGCCTGCCGGCGGCAACCACCGACCTGCCGCCTCGTTCCCCAGATCACAAAGTTTCGGAGGTCGTCCTCATGGAAGACATCAGGCAACAGACATCAGGTGCGGCCCGCGCCGTGGGTGAAGCAGTCGGCCGCAAGGCCGGAGAGGCCGCTGATCAGTCACGACAAGCGGGCGCCGAGGGCGTGGCGCGTGCCGCACGTACCGCTGGGGCCGTCGCGGACGCCGTCGCCGCCGACGCGCCGGCAGTGGCCGAATATGTCCGCGGCGCTGCCGGGAAGATCGAGCGGCTGGCGGGCGACCTGCAGGAGAAGAAGGTCGGCGAGCTGCTGTCCTCTGCGGCCCAATTCGGCCGTTCGCAACCCGTGGCGATGCTGGCGGGCGCCGCTCTCGTCGGCTTCGCGTTGTCGCGTGTCATCAAGGCCGGCGTGGCAGCGCCCGCTGCGGCCAAGGAGTCAAATCCCGAATACGACCCGATGAAGGACCTGCCATGAGCATCGAATCACCTTTGCGTCGGCCCGGCGTCGTCACCCTCCTGACTGTTGCCCTGGCCCAGTCCGCCGACCTGGTGCACGCCGAATTCCGGTTGGCACGCGCCGAGCTGGCGGAGAAGCTTGCCGGCCTGCGCTATGGCCTTGTGATGATGGCAATCGGCGCCATCCTGCTGATCGTGTCGTTGGGCATGCTCCTGCAGGCGCTGGTCGGCGCCTTGATCGCCGTCGGCATGTCGCCGCCGCTTGCCATCCTGCTCGTCGCCGGCGTCGCGGCGGTGATCGGCTTGGTCCTGTTCCTCGTGGGCCAGAAGCGCCTCGAACCGACCACTCTCACCCCTGACCGCACGATCGATTCGCTGTCAGCCGATAGCCGCATGGTCAAGGAGACATTGTCATGACGACATCCGCCAAACTTCAGCTCGAGGCCGACGCGGCCCGTATCGGTCTTGCCGACACGCTGGGCCAGCTCCGCAACGGCTTGGCGCCGGCTGCGCTGTCCGGTGAAGCACTGGCGCTGGCCAAGGACACCGGCCTTTCCCTGGTCAAGTCGCTAAGCGAGCAGGCCCGGGCCAACCCGGTGCCTGCTCTGCTGATCGGCGCGGGACTGGTGATGTTGCTGACTCGCACCACGGGCAGTGACGTGGCAAGTGCAGCCGGGTCGGCGCTCAAAAGCGCGGCCTCCGCCGGCGCCGGCGCCACGCGGCACGCGGCGACCGCCGCCGGCCAGGCGATGAAAGGCGGGGCTTCGGCTGCCGCCGGCGCCGCTGCCTCGGCCGCCACTGCGGCAGGCGATGCGCTGCTGGACACGGCCGAGCGTGCCGCGATGTCCGTCGGCCAGAAGGTCGGCACGCTGCGCGAACGCGTGGGCGGCCAGGTCGAGGCGGCGAGTGAAGCCGCGGGCGAGCGCTATGCGGCGGCGCGCGACAGGATGCACGAGGCCGCCGATCATGGACGGCAGGCGTTGCATGACCGGCAGGACCAGGCTCACGACCTTGCGCGGGAGGCTCGCGACAAGGCGCGGTCGGTGGCCGACGACGCCACCCAGAGTCTGAAACGTCTCCTGGAGGAACAGCCGATCCTGATGGCGGCTTTGAGTGCGGCTCTCGGTGCTGCCGTCGGCGCGGCTCTGCCGTTGTCGCGCCAGGAGAAGGATCTGCTGGGCGGCGTCGGGGCCACCGCGGTCGACGCCGGCCGTGACGCGCTGTCGAGCGCCGCCGGCGTGCTGCGCGATGAAGTCGCGGAGGCCAATCTGGGCGGTAAGGCCAGCGAGCTCGCCGACGAGGTGGTGCAGAGCGTGGCGAACGGCGGCTCGAAGAGCTAGGCGCAGCAGCGCCAAACAAAAAAGATGCCCGGCACGCCGGACATCCCACTATCGGGGCGTAGCCTATTCCAAAAGAAACAGTCTGGCAACGTCGCGAATATCTCAATAGATGAGGTCCCCTTCGCATGAAGGGGAACTGGATGATTGCCTGCGGATTGGATTTCGGGACGTCGAACTCGGCGATCGGCATCGCTCGCGGCGACGCCGGCGCCCTGGCGCCGCTCGAGGGCGACAAGACCTTGATGCCGAGCGCGGTATTCTTCGACTACGAAGCGCATCGCGTCCGCTTCGGCAGCGACGCCGTCTCGGCCTATGTCGGCCAGACCGAGGGCCGGCTGATGCGGGCACTGAAGACGATCCTGGGGTCGCCTTTGATCGATGAGAAGACGAGCCTCGGCAGTCGCAAGGTACCGCTCACCGAGGTCGTCGGCATCTTCGTGCGCCATCTGAAGCAGAAGGCGGAGATCTTCGCAGGGCAGGAGATCACGGCGGTCGTGCACGGCCGGCCGGTGCGTTTCGTCGACGGCGACGACCAGGCCGACGCGCGGGCCCAGGCCGTGCTCGAGACGATTGCCCGCGAATCGGGGTTCAAGCATATCGTCTTCGTCGCCGAGCCGATCGCTGCCGCCTGGCATTACGAACAGACAGTGCAGAACGAAGAGCTGGTGCTGATCGCCGACATCGGCGGCGGCACCAGCGATTTCTCGGTCATTCGCATCGGGCCGCGGCGGCGCGGCCGCATCGACCGAGCCGAGGACATCCTGGCGACCGCGGGCGTGCGCATCGGCGGCACGGATTTCGACAGCGCGCTCAGCCTTGCCGCCGTAATGCCGCTGCTCGGCCTCGGCACGCGACTGGTCGAGAAAGACCTGCCGATGCCGAACGCGCTCTATCACGAGCTCGCGACCTGGGCGACGATCAACTTCGCCTACACCTACAAGAACGAGCGCGACGTCGCTTCACTGGTCCTCGAGGCGTGCGAGCCGGAGAAGGTCGGGCGGCTCTCGACGGTGCTCGGCAAGCGGCTCGGCCATCGCGTCGCCTTCGCGGTCGAGGACGCCAAGATCGCGCTCAGCGCCGAGCACGAGGCGGCCGTTGCCCTCGATTTCGTCGAGAACGGGCTCGCGGCGGAGGCAACGCGCGTCGGCTTCGAGCGCGCGATCCGCACGAGGACCGACCGGCTGCACAGGACGGCGCGCGACTGCATCGCCGCGGCCGGCCTCGACGGCGCGGCGATCGACACCGTCTTCCTCACCGGCGGATCGAGCCGCGTACCCGCGGTGCGTGCCGCGATCGCCGAGGCAGCGCCGGCCGCCCGTCTGGCCTCGGGCTCGGACCTGCTGTCGGTGGCGTCGGGCCTGACGCAGATGGCGGGACGGATGGCCTGACGTCTTCTTCTTCCGGACCGCCGCCGGCCAGGCGG
>JAEZHS010000311.1 GCA_023436825.1 Pseudomonadota bacterium
CGGGATGACACCGGGTTCGTGATGAAAAGAGCGATTGAAGTCCTTCGCGCCGGCCGCTGGCCGGTCGCCGAGCGCACCGATACCGTCACGCTGCTGTTCGACGACCGCTATCGTCGCCGCCTGCGCATGCTGGGCGATGGCGGCCTCGATTTCCTGCTCGACCTGGTCGAGCCGATCGTGCTGCACAGCGGCGACGGCCTCAGGCTGGAGGAGGGCGGCTGCGTCGAGGTGCGGGCGGCCGACGAGGACCTGGTCGAGGTGAAGGGCCGCGACGCCGCCTCGTTCGCGCGCATCGCCTGGCATCTCGGCAATCGCCATCTGCCGGCAGAGATCACGGCCGACCGCATCCTCATCCGCGACGACCACGTGATCATCGACATGCTGAAGGGCCTGGGCGCCGAGGTGCGCAAGGTCAAGGCGCCGTTCGATCCCGAAGGCGGCGCCTACGGCCAGCACAATCACGACCTCGGCCATCGCCATGGCCCCTTGCACGAGGAGCGGCATGGTTGACGTCCTCATTCTCTTCCGGACCGCGCGCGTCCCGGAAGACCATGACCATGCCTGACCCGCTGTACCGCCTGCTCGCCTGGCTGTCGCCGGCCTACCCGATCGGCGCCTTCAGCTACAGCCACGGGATCGAGACCGCGGTGGAAGAGGGCTTCATCAAGGATCGCGCGACGCTGGTGACCTGGCTGGAAAGCGTGCTGCTGCGGGGCACAGGCGTCGTCGACGGCGCATTGTTCGCGGCGGCCTGGCGCGCCGTCGAGGCCGAGGACTGGACATCGTTCGACGCCATCGCCGAGCGCGCCGCCGCCTGGCGCGGCACGTCGGAGATGGCGCTGGAATCGCGCCAGCAGGGCGGCTCGTTCCTGTCGATCACGCGCACCGCCTGGCCGCATCCGTCGCTCGACGCCGTGCACGCGCGGCTTTCCGGCGAGCTCGCGCTGCCGGTGGCGGTGGCGCTCGCGGCGGCGGTGCACGGCATCGCGCTGGACCGTGCCCTCGAAGGCTATCTGCATGCCTTCACGGCCAACCTGATCTCGGCCGCGGTGCGGACAGTGCCGCTCGGCCAGAGCGACGGTCAGATCGCCCTGGCGGCGCTGGAGCCCGCCGTGCACCGAGCCGCCGAGGCGGCGCTCGCGGTGGCCTCGCTCGACGAGGTCGGCACGGCCACGCCCCTGCTCGACTGGTGCTCGCTCCGCCACGAGACCCAGTACACGCGCCTGTTCCGCTCATGAAGTTCCGCTCATGACCGTCCTGTTCGCCTTCCTGCTGTTCATCGGCGTCGGTGTTCCCGCCGTCATCCATGCGATGTGGGGCCTCGGCTACAACTGGCCCGAGGCCAGCGAAGAGGCGCTGGCGAAGAGCGTCGTGGGCGACGGTCGCCGCCGTATGCCGACCGCCTGGCAGTGCTACGCGGTCGCTTTCGTCCTCGCGGTGGTGGCAGCCTGGCCGTTCGTCATGCTGGGCCGCGACGAGGAGACCTGGGTCCAGTCCATCACCTACATCATCGCCGGCGTGTTCGTGGCGCGCGGCGTGGCGGGCTATACGCCGACCTGGCGCGTGCATTTTCGCGACGAGCCGTTTGCCACGCGCAACAGACGGTACTATTCGCCATATTGCCTGCTGATGGGCATCGGCTATCTCGCGTTGCTGGCCGGGGAGATGGAGCGTCAATGAGTCTGCGTGGTCCCCTGAGGGTGGGAGTGGGCGGCCCGGTCGGTTCGGGCAAGACCGCGCTGGTCGAACGCCTGTGCAAGAAGATGCGCGAGGACTACGACATCGCCGTCGTCACCAACGACATCTACACCAAGGAAGACGCCGAGTTTCTGACCCGCGCCGGCGCGCTGGCGCCCGAGCGCATCGTTGGCGTCGAGACCGGCGGCTGCCCGCACACCGCCATCCGCGAGGACGCCTCGATCAACCTGGCGGCGGTGTCCGACATCGTGCGCAAATGGCCGAAGCTCGAGATCGTGTTCGTCGAATCCGGCGGCGACAATCTCGCCGCCACCTTCTCGCCCGAGCTGGCCGATCTCACGATCTACGTGATCGACGTGGCCGCCGGCGAAAAGATCCCGCGCAAGGGCGGGCCCGGCATCACCCGGTCCGACCTGCTGGTGATCAACAAGATCGACCTGGCGCCGCTGGTCGGCGCCAACCTCGACGTCATGGACCGCGATGCCCGCAAGATGCGTGGGGTCCGGCCGTTCCTGTTCTCCAATCTCAAGGAGAACAAGGGGGTCGACGATATCGCCGCCTTTATCGTACGGCAGGGCGGCCTACCAATGCGCAAAGGGCCGGCTCGGCCGGGGAAGTGAAGAGGGGAATGTTGTGATGCGTATGAAAATCGGTTTGACCGCTCTGCTGCTCGTGGCCGCCGGCCCGGCGCTCGCCCATCTCGGCCACGAGGCCTCGGGGTTCCTGCATCCCTTCACGGGCCTGGACCACATGTTGGCCATGGTCGGCGTTGGCCTGTGGGCCGCCTTCATGGTCGGCCGCAAGCCGGTGATCGCCATCGCCGTGCCGGCCGCCTTTCTGGTGATGATGGCGATCGGAGCAGCTGCCGGTTTTGCGGGCATAAAACTGCCTCTTGTGGAGGCGGCCATCCTCGCCTCGGTGTTCGCGATCGGCGCTCTCATCATAGGTGCAGTGCGCTTGCCGGTGGCCTGGGCGATGGCGGTCGTCGGCCTGTTCGCGTTGTTCCATGGCTATGCCCACGCCCTCGAAGCACCCCCAGCTGGGGCCGGCGGCTACATCTTGGGCTTCCTTGCGGCAACGGCACTTCTGCAGGGCGTCGGCCTGGCGATCGGCTGGGTTGTGCACAGGGTTGTGGGCGATCTCGGCCTGCGCGCTTTGGGCGGTGTCGTGCTGGCGGCCGGCGCGGTGGCGCTGATCGCCCACTAAAAGTCATGCCGGACCCTAGCTGAGGTTTGGCACGGCTTTCGCTCTTGCGGCAGTTGGCGGGGGTATTCCGTCGACAAAAAGGAGAGCGGGATGAAGTTGGGATCGATCCTCAAGACGGGCATGGTCGCCGCCGGCCTGTTGGCCGG
>JAEZHS010000340.1 GCA_023436825.1 Pseudomonadota bacterium
CCGTATGACGGCGCCACCTCCCCTTCGCGGTATCCGCGAAGGGGAGGAATGCTTAGGGCGATCAATCCACTCGCGCTCCCGACGCCTTGATGATCGGCGCGAGATCCTGCTCCTGCTTGCGCCGGAAGGCGGCGGTATCCGCCGGGCTCATCCAGTTCGTCGTCGCGGCTTGCTGAACGAACGTCTTCTTCAGGTTCTCGCTCTCCAGCGCCTTCTTGGTCAGCGCCGCGGCTTTCTCGACCATGGCCGGCGGCAGCCCGGCCGGACCGCACAGGCCGCCCCATGAGGTGATGTTGAAGCCCGGATAGAACTCCGACATGGCCGGCAGTTCCGGTGCGGCGGGATGACGTTCGGGCGAGGTCACGGCGAAGGCCTTCACCTTGCCGGCCTTGTACTGGACGAGCGGCGTGGAGATGTTGTCGTACATGAAGTCGAGCTGCCCTGCGAGCATGTCCTGCATGGCGGGCGCGCCGCCGCGATAGGGCACATGCTGCATGTCGAGGCCCGCGCGGTGCTTCAGCATCTCGCCGCAGAGATGCGGGCTGGTGCCCGATCCGCCGGAACCGAAGAAGTACTTGCCGGGATTGGCCTTCACCAGGGCGACCAGCTCGGGCACCGAATTCGCGGGAAAGGCGAGCTTGGCGACCAGGATGTTGGGCACCGCCCACAGCATGCTGACGGGCGTGAAGTCCTTCTCGGCATTGAACGGCAGCTTGGCGTAGAGCGTCGGCGAGATCGCATGGCTGGCGATGCTGTAGAGCCCGACCGTGTAGCCGTCGGGCGGCGACTTGGCGATCGCGTCGGCGCCGACATTGCCTCCCGAGCCGCTGCGGTTCTCGACGATGAACTGCTGGCCGGTGAGTTCGGCCAGTTCCTGGCAGACGATGCGCGACAGCACATCGGTGGTTGCGCCCGCTGGGAACAGATTGATGTACCGCACCGACTTCGTCGGCCAGTCGGCGTTGGCCCGGGCGATGCCGGATGCGATCATGGGGGACGCAAGAACGCCGCCAGCGGTGGCGAGTACGCGACGACGAGGTAAAAGTACGCGAACCATACCAGCACCTCCCTGCATAAATTTTTTGATTGGCGATATCCTATACCGCGATGCGATTCATGCGCAACGCATCGCGTTGCGTAAACTGAGTTCCACCCGCTTTGTGTGAAAGGAACGACGATGCCGGATCGTGACGACCTAGGCTCGGCCTGGAAGGTGCCGCCCAGCCGCTATCTCGCCGGTCGTCCGGCCAAGCATCGCGTGGGCGTCCCGAGTTCGGTCTATGTGACGATGGCCGACGGCTGCCGGCTCGCGGTGGACGTCATGCTGCCCGACGGCGATGCTTCCAGGCGCTGGCCGACAGTGCTGATCCTCACGCCTTACGTTCGTCGCTTCCAGCTCGCCGCCGGCAGCAATGTCGAGCCGTCGCCCAACAGCTACAAGTATCGCGACATGTTCGTGCCGCGCGGCTATGCCGTCGTCGTGGTCGATGCACGCGGCACGGGCGCGAGCTTCGGCACGCGCGATTCCTTCAGGAGCCCGCGCGAGCGCGCCGACTACAAGGAGATCGCCGACTGGATCGTCGGCCAGCCGTGGAGCGACGGGCGCATCGGCGCCACCGGCATCTCCTATCTCGGCGCGGCCTGCGATTTCCTGGCGAGCACCGGCCACAAGGCGGTCAAGGCGATCGCGCCGCTGTTCGCTGTGTGGGACACCTGGGCCGACAACTATTATCCCGGCGGCCTGCTGATCAAGCGGCTGGCGCTGGTCTACGACGAGCTGATGCTGGCACTCGACCACGACCGACGCGATCTCAGGTCGAAGTTCAGCTACTTCGCCGATCCCGCCCTGCAGGGACCGATGCCGGTCGACGCCGACACGGACGGCTCGCTGGCGCGCCAGGCAGTGAAGGAGCACCTGGCGAACTTCCGCATGCCCGACTTCATGAGCGAGTTCAAATTTCGCGACGACACGCTGGCCTACGATCCGTCCTTCAGCAGCGCCTCGTTCGGCCCCTACAATTACTTCGACCAGATCCCCGAGAACGTCGCGGTCTACGCCATCTCCGGCTGGATGGACGGCGCAGGTTACGCCAACGGCACGCTGTCGCGCTTCCTGACGCTGCCCAATGCCCAGCGCCGCATCATGCTGGGACCGTGGGACCATGGCGCGCGTGTCAATGTCTCGCCATGGCGGTCCAGGGTCGAGCCGGAATTGCCGGTGCTGGGCGAAGTGCTGCGCTTCTTCGATCAGCATCTCGCCGGCCGCGACACCGGCCTTCCGGAGGAGGCGCCCATCCACTACTTCGCCATGCATGCCGAGGAGTGGCGCGCCGCCGAGAGCTGGCCGCCGGTCAAGGGCAGCCGGCAGCTCTTCACGGCTCCCGGCCATCGGCTCGCCAAGTCGCCGTCGGAGAAAGCCGGGTCGACGACGTACCGCGCCGACTTCTCCATCGGCAGCGGTGCTCAGACGCGCTACGAGCGCATCGCCGGCATCGACGCCACCGCCTACTACGCCGACTGGACGGAGCGCGAGCGCGGGCTGCTCTCCTACACCACCGAACCGCTCGCGGCGCCGCTCGAGATCGCGGGCCATCCGGTGGTGTCGCTGTG
>JAEZHS010000351.1 GCA_023436825.1 Pseudomonadota bacterium
CCGTATGACGGCGACACCTCCCCTTCGCGATGTCCGCGAAGGAGAGCAAGTCAAAGTCCGAGCCGGTAGACGCGGTTGGCGGTGCCGCTGAAGATCGCCTTCTTCTCGTCGGCGGAGGCGCCGGCGGTCAGGCGCTTGAACATGTTCCACAGCGCCGGCATGCCGATGCCCATCTTCTCGCCCGGATAGTTGCTCTCGACCATGCATCGGTCGGGGCCGAACAGGTCGATGCAGGTCTTCACATACGGGCCCCAGTAGCCGGCGAGCGCTTCGGACGACGGCGGCGCCGGCAGCTTGCCGTAGTCGTAGGCGGCGAGCCGCATGGTGACGCCGCCGAGCTTCACCGACACGTTGGGACACTTGGCGAGCTCGGTCATCGACGCCTTCCAGTTGGCGAAGACCTCGTCCTTCTTGCCGGCGTACGGGCCGTAGCCCAGCGGACCGCCCATGTGGCACATCACGATGCCGGCGTTGGGAAAAGCGCGCGCGAGCTCGACCGCCTCGCCCAGCTGCGGATGGAACAGCCAGGCATCGAGCACCAGCCCCAGCTTCTCCAGCTGCTTCATGCCGGCGCGGACCGTCGCATCGCGATAGAGGCCGGGTCCCGACACGCCGTGGCTGTTGCCGATGATGGGATCGGCATCCCAGCCGGCGGAGTAGCGGATGCCGCGGAAGCGCCCGCCGCCGGCCGCGATCTCGGCCTCCAGCACCTCGGCAACGCGATCGCCGAGTGCCAGGTCGGCATAACCCACGATGCCGCGGCAGATGCGCGAGTGCCCGTAGCGGCCGCTGTCGCTCATGGCGGCGACGCCGGCCACGAACTCGACCTCGCCGACGGGCTTCATCTCCTCCGGCCCATGCGCCCGATACATCGAGCGGCATTCCTCGAACACCGTGGCGACGACGTTGTGTCCAGTGTTGAGGTCGGCCAGCAGCTCGTCGAGCAGATAGCGGAAGCGCGGGAAGTCCCACAGGTGATGGTGGGTGTCGACGATCGGCAACTCGGGCTCGAGGATCGGCTCGATCTCCGCCCTGGCGTGCCAGGCATCGTCGGGCTTGAAGATGCGGCCAAAGCGTGTCGGCTCGCCGGGAGTGCGCGTGCCCTGGAACATCGCGCCGAGGCCGGACGTCGTCTCCTTCGCCATGGCCGTCAGCCCTCCACGATCAGCCGCGCGAGGGCGGCGGGCTCGCTCAGCATCGGATAGTGACCGGTATCGAGCTCATGCCAGCGGCCCTTCAGCGTCTCGCAGCAGCGCCGTTGATGGGCGACCGGCGGGTTGGTGCTCTGCTTGCACCAGATCACCGAGGCGTTCCATGTCCGCTCCCAGAAGCGGTCGAGCTTCACCGGCTGGGTCATGGCTGCGATGGGATGCATGGTGCAGCGCTCGATGGCCCAGGCGCGCATGGCGGGGTCGAGATCCTTGAACAGGCGATTCTCGAAATCCTGCCGCGATGGGCCGCTCGTCAGCTCGGTATTGACCGCGGTCGGACGCTTGACGATGTCCGGCAACGCCTCGCCGTTCATGAGCGCCAGCGCATCGGCAAACACCACGCGCGCAACCCGCTCGCGCGCCAGCTCGGCCGCGCGCGCCATCACCATGCCGCCGGTGCTGGTGCCGACGAGTACGACGTCCTTGAGGTCCTCGTAGAACAGCAGGTTGGCGACCTCGTCCGCGTGGCTTTCCGTCGTGATGCCGGCGCGCACCTGGTTCTTGCGCTCGGCGCAGCCATCCAATGTCGGCGTGAGCACGCGATGGCCCTTGGCCAGAAGCTGCTCGGCGGTGGGCTTGAAGATCCAGCCGCCCTGGTAGGCGCCGTGGATCAACACGAACGTGGTCATGTCACTCCCCCTTCACCTTCACGCCGGCCATCTGCTCGAAGATCTTCACGACCGCCGAGCCGTCCTGCTTGTTGAGGCCTTGGGCGCGGGCCATCTGGTAAACCTGCTGGCTGACGTTCGCGAGCAGCACCGGCACACCGAGGCGCTTGGCAAAGGCGGTCTCGAGCTCCTGGTCCTTGTAGGAGATGTCGATGGTGCCGCCGGGCTCGTAGTCGCCCTTGAGGATGCGCGGCACGCGCAGTTCCCAGGCCGCGCTGGCGCCGGTCGAGACCTTCACCACGTCGTAGATGGCCTGCGGATCGAGCCCCGCCTTGACGCCCAGCACCAGCGCCTCGGCCACCGCCACGGTGTTGACCTGCACCAGCATGTTGTTGACCAGCTTCATGGCGAGCCCGCTGCCCAGCGGTCCGACATGGAAGGTGCGGTTGCCCATCGCCTTGAACAGGTCCTCGCATTTGGCGACGACCTCCTTGTCGCCGCCCACGATCACCGACAGCTCGCCCGACTGGGCGCGGCCGGTGCCGCCGCTCACCGGCGCATCGACCATGGCGATGCCCTTGGCCTTCAATTGCTCGGCGAGCGCACGGGCAGCGAAGGGATCGATGGTCGACATGCAGACCACGATGTGTCCCGGCTTGGAGCCCTTGATGATGCCGCGCTCGCCCGCGATCACCTCCTGCGCCTGATCGGTGGTCTCGACGATCAGGATGGTGCGGTCGACCGCGGCCGCCACCGCCTCGGCGTTGCCCGCGAGCTCGGCGCCCTTGGCGCGCACCGCGGCGGTCTTGCTCTGGTCGATGTCGTGCACCACCAGCTTGTGGCCGGCTTTCGCGAGATTGAGCGCCATCGGCCCGCCCATGGCGCCGAGCCCGATGAATCCGACCTTGCCGGCCATGCGTTTCTCCGTTGGTTGTCGATGCTAGACACCGCCCGTGACGTCGATGGTGAGCCCGGTGACGAAATCGGCGTCGGACGAGGCGAGGAAGCAGATCACGTTGGCCTGGTCGGCCGGCTCGGCGACGCGGCGCAGCGGTGTGCGTTCGATCTCCTCGGCCTGCGAGGCCTGCGAGCGCTTGTCCCAGTGCGGCCGGATGCGCTCGGTCAACGTGACGCTGGGCGCGATGGCGTTGACGTTGATGCCGTCGGGCCCGAGCTCGAAGGCGAGCTTGCGGGTGAAGGCGATGATGCCGCCCTTGGCCGCGGCATAGGCGCTGGAGCTGTTGAAGCTCAAGCCCCGTCCCGCGATCGAGGCCAGGTTGACGATCTTGCCGCTGCGCTTCTGTTTCATCACCGGGATCACGGTGTGGGTGCAGAGGAAGGTGGCGTCGAGGTTGAAGGCGATGAGCCTCTGCCACTCGGCGAATGTCAGCTGCTCGGTCGTGGCCCGCGGGTTGGCGATCACCGTGCTGCCGCCCACCGCATTGACCAGGATGTCGATGCCGCCGTGATCCTGCGCCGTTCGAGCGATCAGCTTCTCGACTTGCTGCGGGTCCAGGGCATCGATCAGCTCGCCCTGCACCTTGCCGCCCGACTTGCCGGCCGCCTGCTTCAGCGACGGCACGGCCTCGTCGAGATGGCCCTGGTGGTTGTCGGCCACGATCACCGTGGCGCCTTCACCCACCATGATCCTGGCCGTGGCGCGGCCGATGCCGTTGGCACCGGCGGTGATCAGCGCCACCTTGTTCTTGAAGCGCATCAGATCACCTTGCGCACGATGTGATGACGGTTGGTCGTGAACGGCCGCACTTCGCTCGGCCAGCGGCCCTTCTCGCCGGCCTCCGCCCATTCCTTGCTTAAAAGCACGTCGGGACTGTCGAGCTCGTAGATCGCCATGTAGGTCGGCGCGCCGGCACCATCGAGCACCTTGCGCTGGCCCGCAATGTTGAAGGCGGCGGGCTCGGTCTTCATGCGCGTGACGCCGCGCACGCCCGGCACCTTGGAGAGCAAGGGCACGTGCTCCTTGTCATAGACTTCGTTGAACAGCGCCTCTTTTTCCTTGGCCACATCCATGCTGACGATGAACAGGTACTTCCCGGCGATTGGCATGTTTTCCTCCCGAGTGCATGGCTAGGATAGCCGGCAAAGGGCAGCGAAGGGAAACGACCATGAAAATTGGTGCAGTGATGTTCTTCACCGCGGACTCCATGCAGCCGGCGCCACTGGCGCGGCTGCTCGAGGAGCGCGGCTTCGAATCGCTCTGGGTGCCCGAGCACACGCACATCCCCTCGTCACGCAAAACGCCCTATCCGGCAGGCGGCCCTTTGATCCGGCCCTACTACGACATCATGGACCCCTTCCTGGTGCTGAACACCGCGGCGACGGTGACGACGAAGCTCAAGGTCGGCACCGGCATCGCGCTCCTGACGCAGCGCGATCCCATCGTCACGGCCAAGGTCGTATCGACCATCGACCAGCTCTCACAGGGGCGCTTCCTGTTCGGCGTCGGCAACGGCTGGAACCAGGACGAGATCGAGAACCATGGCACCAAATTCGAGAGCCGCCACAAGCTCGCGCGCGAGCGCATGGAGGCGATGCAGGCGATCTGGACGCAGGAGGAGCCCGAGTATCACGGCGAGTTCGTGAACTTCGACAAGATGAAGCAGTGGCCCAAGCCGTTCCAGAAGCCGTATCCGCCGATCATCGTCGGCGGCGCCTTCCCCTATGCCGCGCGCCGCGCCATCCGATACGGCGACGGCTGGATCCCGCGCGCCGACCGGCTGGAGAAGGGCGGCGTGGGCGTGATCATCGACAAGTTCCGGGTCATGGCCAAGGAAGCCGGCCGCGATCCCGCGAGCCTGCCCATCACCATCTTCCGCGTGCCCGAAGTGCTCGATCAGCTGAAGTTCTGCCAGGAGATCGGCGTCGATCGCGTCACCTTCACGCTGCCGGCCGAGAAGGAGGACAAGCTGATGCCGATCATCGATCGCTGGACCGAGCTCAAGCGCCAGCTCGGCGGCTGCCAAGTCGGCGGCTGATCGTGGGCGTCAAGTTCGGGCTGTCGCTCAGCTTCCAGACCAATCCCGGCCTCGGCGAAACGTGGGACACGTCGTATCGCGAGAGCCTGGAGCTCGCGAGCGAAGCCGACCGGCTGGGATTCGACTCGATCTGGGCCAGCGAGCACCACGGCGAGGCCGCCGGCTACTGCCCCTCGCCCGTCGTCGCCTGCGCCGCGCTGGCGGTCGCCGCTCCCCACTGCCGCATCGGCCAGGGCGTGGCGCTGGCGCCGCTGTACGGCCATCCGCTGCGGCTGGCCGAGGACCTGTCGGTGATCGACAACATCTCCAGCGGCCGTATCGAGATCGGGCTGGGCCAGGGCTATCGACCTGCCGAGTTCGAGAGCTTCGGCTGGAACTACAAGACTCGCACCAAAGCCTTCGAGGAATCGCTCGACATCCTGGAGCTCGCCTGGCGGGGCGAGCGCTTCGACTACGAGGGGCGCATCTACAACGTGAAGGGCGGCCTGCTGCGGCCGCCGCCGATCAGGCCCGGAC
>JAEZHS010000408.1 GCA_023436825.1 Pseudomonadota bacterium
CGATGGCGCCGCCGAACGGCCAGTTGGTCTGCTGGGTGAACTGGTTGTAGATCAGGGGCGCCATCATCTTGAACAGCGGCCCGCCCAGCAGGAAGGGCGTGGCGTAGGCGTTCATCGCCAGGATGAAGGTGAGGATGGTGCCGGCCAGGATGCCGGGCAGCGCCAGCGGCCACAGCACGCGCCGGAACATGGTGGCGGGCGGCGCGCCCAGGCTGAAGGCCGCCTCCTCGACCGAGCGGTCGATACCCTCGATCACGCTCTGAAGGCTCAGCACCATGAACGGCAGGTTGACGGCGATGATGCCGATGATCACCGCCTTCTCGGTGAACATGATCTCGAACGGCTGGTCGATCAGGCCGAGGCCCATGAGGCTCGCATTGACGAACCCCTTGTTGCCGAACACGACCATCCAGCCGGCTGCGCGCACCGAATTGCCGACGAACAGGGGCAGGACGATCGAGATGATCAGCAGGTTCTTGAAGCGGCTCTGCGTGCGCGCCACGACGTAGGCCAGCGGAAAGCCGAGCACGAGGCAGACCGCGGTCACCAGCACGGCGATGCGGACCGTCGTCCAGAGGATCGTCGTGTAGTAAGGGTCGGTGAAGAACTTGACGTAGTTGGCGATCGTGACCGCCTCGACCATCATCTTCCGGGCCGGCACGAACTCGTTCAGGCTGTAGCGGAACAGGATTACGAGCGGCGCCAGAAGCGCGATCGCGACGAATACCGTCGCCGGCGTCAACAACGCGGCGGCTGTGAGGCCCTCGCCCCGTCGCTTCCCGACGACGGGGCCATGTGCGATCGCGGTGTCGGTCATGCGGTCGGCTGTCAGCCCTTGAAGGACTTGTTCCACCAGTCCTGGAAGGCGACGTCGTTCTTGGACATGTAGGCGTAGTCGAGGTCGACCAGCCGCTTCTGCTCCTCGGGCGTGAAGCCGATGCGCTTCTGCACGTCGTCGGGCACCTTGGCGTTGGTGACCGTCGGGTTGTAGCCCATGTCGACCGCGAAGAGCTCCTGCGCCGAGGGCGCCATCATGGCGTCGAGCCAGGCATAGGCGCCTTCCTTGTTGGGCGCGTTCTTCGGCATGACGAAGCCCGAGACGTACATCGGCACGCCTTCCTTGGGCGCCACGGTCTGCACCTTGATGCCGGCATTCTGCCACTGCACAGCGCGCGCTTTCCACATGATGCCGCAGGCGATCTCGCCGGTCTTGAGCGCCTGGGCGAAGGCCTCGTTGGAGGGATAGATGCGCGCGCCG
Organism: Pseudomonadota bacterium; assembly: GCA_023436825.1. The sequence goes on from JAEZHS010000408.1 coordinate 1,259, forward strand.
GCCTTGCGGCAGGCCATCAGCCGCTCCTTGCCGGGCTCGAAGTTGCTGACCGAGCCGCCCGACGCCAGCGCGGCAGCCACCATGTTGTATTGGCGCTGGATGTCGATGATGCCGAGCTTGTTGCCGTGCTTGGGATCGAGCGTGTCGGCGAAGCCCTCGGGTGCGGCCATCATGTCGGGATTGTAGAGCACGACCTTGCCCGAATAGATGTGGCCGATGCCGTAGGGATACTTCATCGCCGGGATCAGGTTCTTGGCATTGGGCATCTTCGAGTAGTCGAGCTTCTCGACTAGGCCCTGCTCGTTGAGGTCGTACATGTCATTGGCCGAGAAGCCCTGCACGTCCGACGTACCGCGGCGCAACGTCCGCTCGGCCATCATCTTGGCCTTGCGCGGGTCGGCGTTCTCCTCGGCGTTCACGCATTCCCACTTGGCGGGCGCAAGCAGCGGCGTGTTGATGTTCTTGGTGAGCAGGCGCGAGTAGTCGCCGCCCCAGGTGCCGATGACGATGCGCTTGTTGTCCTGCGCGCCGACCGGGAGGGCCATACCTGTTGCCAGGGCGGCTGCGCCGCCGAGCGCGGTACGGCGGCTGATCATGAAGCTCTTCGACATTGTTGCCTCCTGTTGTTGGCTCCGTTCTCCCCGGAACTACTCCCTGAAAACCTGACCGGCCGACGCCGGCCAGCCGACATGGACGGGCTGGCCGACCTCCGGCACGAAGGCGCCGTCGCGATTGGCGATCTGGGCGACCAGCCGGTCGCTCGGCGACAGGCGCACATGGATGTCGATCAGCGCGCCGAGATAGGAGACGAATTCCACCGTGCCGGGCAGGCTGTTGTCGAGTCCGGTGCTGGCGCCCCCTACGCTGCTGGGGCCGACCGCCACCCGTTCGGGCCGGACCGACAGCACGGCGCGGCCTGTACCCTCCCCGGTGCAGGCAATGGCGAGGCCGCCGTCCGTGCGGAAGCGCCCGGCCGCCTCGAGCGTGCCGTCGAGAAAAGTGCTGCGGCCGACGAAACCCGCGACGAAGCGGTCGGCCGGCCGCTCGTAGAGGTCGCGCTGGCTGCCGACCTGGCGCACCGAGCCCTCGTTCATGACCACCAGCCGGTCGGCCATGGTCAGCGCCTCTTCCTGGTCGTGGGTCACCATCACGGTGGTGAGGCCCATCTTGCGCTGCAGCTCGCGGATCTCGACCCGGACCTCCTGGCGCAGCTTGGCGTCGAGGTTGCTGAGCGGCGCGTCGAGCAGCAGCACGTCGGGGTGGATGGCGAGCGCACGCGCCAGCGCCACGCGCTGCTGCTGGCCGCCCGACAGCTGGCGCGGCAGGCGGCCGCCGTAGCCCCCAAGCCGCACCAGCGCCAGGGTCTCCTCGACACGCCGCGCGATGTCGGCCTTCGGCATCTTCCGCATCTCCAGCCCGAACGCCACGTTCTCGGCCACGGTTAGGTGCGGGAACAGCGCGTAGTTCTGGAACACCATGCCGGCGTTGCGCTTCCAGGGCGGCAGCAAGGTCACGTCGGTGCCGGCGAGCTTCACGTGGCCGGCGGTCGGTTCGATGAAGCCCGCCACCATGCGCAGGGTGGTGGTCTTGCCGCAGCCCGACGGGCCCAGCAGGACCAGGAACTCGCCGTCCTTGATGCTGAGCGAGACGTCGCGCACGGCGTGGAAGTCGCCGTAGCGCTTGGCCAGGCCAATGATGTCGACCTGGGCCATCAGACCACGCGCGCCAGCTTGACGTATCGATCGGTGATCAGCATCGCGATGCCGATCAGCAAGATCTGCACCACAGAGACCGCCGCGATCGTCGGGTCGATTTTCCATTCCAGGTACTGGAGAACGACGATGGGCAGGGTGGTGCGGCCCGGGCCGACCAGGAACAGGCTCATCTCGAGATTGCCGAAGGAGGTCACGAAGCCGAACAGGGCGCCCGCGACGATGCCGGGCCGGATGGCGGGCAGGGTGATGCGCCAGAAGGTGACAAAGGCGTTGGCGCCGAGGTTCTGGGCGGCCTCCTCGATGCTGCGGTCGACGCCGGCCAGGCTCGCAGTGACCAGCCGCACCACCCAGGGGATGATGATCACGGTATGGCCCGCCACCAGCGCGTAGAAAGTGCCGAGCACGTCGACGTCGAGGGCTTTCTCGGCCTCGACCTGGAAGACGTACATCGCCGTGCCCAGCACGACGCCCGGCACGATGATCGGCATCAGCAGCAGCTGCGACAGTGGCATGTGGAAGGGGAAGCGGTGGCGCACGACCGCCAGCGCCGCCGGCACGCCCAGCGCCAGGCCGAAGAAGGTCGCCAGCACGCCGACCTGGAAGCTCATGCGGAAACCTTCGACGAACTTCGGCTGGTCGAGGATGGCCGCGAACCAGCGCACGCTGTAGCCCTCGGGCGGGAAGGAGGGGATCTCCTGCCGGAAGAAGGCGAGCCAGGTGACGAAGACCAGCGGTGTCAGGATGTAGCCCAGCGTGATCGTCGCCGCGCCGTTCAGCGCCCAGCGTCGCGCGCGCCGTCGGATGAGGGCGGCAGTGTCAGCCATCAGCGACCCACGCTCACGCTCATGGTCATCATCCTCATGTTCCTCTCCCCCAAGGGGGAGAGGAGCATGAAACGACAGGGCGAGATAGGGACACTCACAGGGTGTTCTTGTGGAACCGGCCACCCTTCATGATGGCGGAGAGATGCGGGCCGCCGTCCTTGAACAGGCCGAGGTTCTTCAGCGGATCGCCGTCGACCACCAGCAGGTCGGCGAAGGCGCCCGGCTCGACGACGCCGAGCTTGCCCTCCTGGCGCACGACCTCGGCGCCGATCAGGGTGGCCGAGCGGATGACCTCGATCGCCGGCATCACCTGGCCGCGGATCTGGAACTCGACGGTCTGCTCGTCCTCCAGCGCGCCCAGAAGGTCGGAGCCGTAGGCCATGCGCACGCCGGCCTTGCGGCAGAGCTCCAGTTCCTTGAAGCCGTACTTCAGGACCTCGTCGTTCTTGTCGAGCATCTCCTTGGGCATGCCGAGCTCGGCGGCGCGCCGCTTCATGGCGTCGTAGGCGATCAGGTTGGGCACCATGTAGACTCCCTTCTGCGCCATCAGCTTGGCGGTCGGCGCGTCGACCAGGTTGCCGTGCTCGATGGTCCGCACGCCGCACTTCACGGCACGGGTTATCGCTTCGGGCGTGTAGGCGTGGGTCAGCACGTAGCGGCCGAAGGCATGCGCCTCCTCGACCGCGGCGCGGATCTCCTCCTCTGTGAACTGCAGCGATTCCAGCGGATCGTAGGGCGAGGCGACGCCGCCCGAGACCATCAGCTTTACCTGGTCTGCGCCCTGGCGCATCTGCTCGCGCGCCGCCTTGCGCACCTCGTCGGGGCCGTCGGCGATGCAGCGGATGAACACCATGCCGTTGCAGCACAGGCAGGGCGGACCGATGTCGGTGCGCCGGTTGCGGTCATTGTGGCCGCCGGTCGGGCCGATCGAGCGGCAGGAGATGAACATGCGCGGGCCGGGGATCAGGCCCGAATCGACGGCGGTCTTGGTGCCCCAGTCGGCGCCGCCGGCGTCGCGCACGGTGGTGAAGCCGCGATCGAGCATGCGCTTCAGGCGGCCGGTCGAGCGCGCCATCATCAGGGTGAGCGGCACCGCCTCCATGCGGTTGATGTAGACCTCGCTGTGATGCGTGTGCACGTGGCAGTCGATCAGGCCCGGCATCAAGGTGCGCTTGCCGCAATCGATCACGTCGGCGTTCGGCGCCTTGATCGGCTTGGCGGACACTTCCTTGATGACGTCGCCCTCGACCAGCACTTCATAGCCGGCGCGGGCATCCTTCCAGCGGGGATCGAGCAGGCGCAGGTTCTTGAACAGAAACGACATTCACTGATCTCCGAAAGTGGTGCGCGTCGACGTCGTGTCTCACTTCAACTCATTCTTATGGAACCGGCCGGCCTTCATGATCACCGGCAGATGGGCGCCCTGGTCGAGGAACAGCTCTAGCTTCTTCAGCGGATTGCCGTCGACCACGATCAGGTCGGCGAAGGCGCCGGGTTCGACGATGCCGAGCTTGCCTTCCTGGCGCAGGATCTCGGCGCCGATGGTGGTGGCCTGCCGGATGATCTCGATCGGCTTCAGCACCTCGGCGCGGAACATGAACTCGCGGCTCTGCTCGACCTGGAGCTGGCCCAAAAGGTCACTGCCGTAACCGACCTTCACGCCGGCCTCCTTGCAGATCTCGAGCGAGCGCAGTGCGCCCTCGAGCACGACGTCGTTCTTCTCGAGCTGGTCGGCCGTCATGCCGAACTGCGCGGCGCGCTCCTTCATGATGAAGTAGGTCACCAGGTTGGCCACCATGTAGCCGTCCTTGGACTTGAGCAGCTTGGCCGCTCTGGCGTTGATCAGGTTGCCGTGCTCGATGGTGCGCACGCCGTTGTTGACCGCCCGGGTAATGGCCTCGGGCGAGTAGGCATGGGCCAGCACGTAGCGGCCGAAGGCTTTCGCCTCGTCGGTCGCCGCGGCAATCTCGGCCTCGGAGAACTGCAGGGAATCCAGCGGATCGTAGGGCGAGGCGACGCCGCCCGAGCACATGATTTTCACCTGGTCCGCCCCCTGGCGCATCTGCTCGCGCACGGCCTTGCGCACCTGGTCCGGGCCGTCGGCGATGGCGAGGCTGTAGACCATGGCGTTGCAGCAGCCGCACGAGGCGGAAGCGTAGTCGGTGCGGCGGCGCGAATCGCTGTGGCCGCCGGGCGGGCCGATGGCGCGCCCGGAGATGAACAGCCGCGGGCCCGGGATCAGGCCCGAATCGACTGCGGTCTTGATGCCCCAATCGGCGCCGCCTGTGTCGCGAACCGTCGTGAAGCCGCGATCGATCATGCCTTTCATCAGGTCGGCCGACTTTGCCGTGAGCAAGGTGAGCGGCATGGCTTCCAGGAGCCGGAAGTTCACCTCTACCAGGAAGACGTGGACGTGGCAGTCGATCAGGCCGGGCATCAGGGTGCGCTTGCCGCAATCGACGACCTGCGCCTTGCTCGCCTTGATCGGCTTGGACGACACCTCCTTGATCGTGTCGCCCTCGACCAGCACCTCGTAGCCGCCGCGCGCCTCGTTCCAGCGCGGGTCGAGAAGGTTCAGGTTCTTGAAAAGGTACTGCGGCATCAACGCTCCCCCAACTTCGACGGCGCAGCCTACGATGGCCGCCGGCTTGGCGCTATAGTTTGCGCGAACTGGAGGGGTTAGGTGAGGCGCGTCGTCGTCATCGGCACAACCGGGTCGGGCAAGAGCAGGCTGGCCGAGCGGCTGGCCGCGCAAACCGGCCTGCGCGTGATCGAGCTCGACGCGCTGTTCTGGGGCAGGGACTGGCGGCCGGTGCCGCTGGAGCTGTTCCGCCACCGCGTCGAGTGCGAGACCCGGGATGACGGCTGGATCGTGGTCGGCAACTACAATCAGGTGCGCGACCTCGTCTGGCCGAACGCCGATACCCTGGTGTGGCTCGACCTGCCGCTCTCCCTGGTGATGTGGCGCCTGGTGCGCCGGACGGTGCAGCGCGCCGCCACCAAGGAGGAGCTGTGGGGCACCGGCAATCGTGAGAGCTTCCGCAATGCCTTCCTCAGCCGCCAGTCCATCCTGTTGTGGGCGCTCAAGACCCACCGCCGCAATCGCCAGAAATACACCGCCGAGTTCGGTTCACTCGCAAAGGAGAAACGCGTGGTGCGCCTGCAGAACAAGCGCCAGGTCGAGCGCTTCGTGACGATGCATTGAATCTGTCATCCCGAGCGCACCGAGGGATCTTCTCTGGTCCGTAAGGGCCCCTCGCTTCGGTAAGCGCGGGGGATACCCCGCGCCGGGTGACAGGGGTAGGGTGTCGTCCCAGCCTCATCGACACCAAGCGGTATCATGTCGGTCCATACCTTTTCCTGCCTCGACGGCCACACCTGCGGCAATCCCGTGCGGCTGGTGTCGGGCGGCGCGCCCCTGCTCAAGGGCGAGACCATGAGCGAGCGGCGGCTCGATTTCCTCGCCAACCACGACTGGATCCGCAAGGCGCTGATGTTCGAGCCGCGCGGTCATGACGTGATGTCGGGCTCGATGCTCTATCCGCCGACCCGGGCCGACTGCGACATCGGCATCCTGTTCATCGAGGTGAGCGGCTGTCTGCCGATGTGCGGCCACGGCACCATCGGCACCGTCACCATGGCGGTCGAGAACGGCCTGGTGACGCCGGCCACGCCGGGCACGCTCAACATCGACGCGCCGGCCGGCCGGGTGGTGGCGCGCTACGAGCAGCAGGGCCGCTTCGTCGAAAGCGTGCGCATCACCAACGTCGCCTCCTACCTCGCCGCCAGCGAGATCGCGGTCGACGTGCCGGGCATGGGCGAGCTGGTGTTCGACATTTCCTATGGCGGCAACTTTTATGCGATCCTCGAGGGGCAGAAGAATTTTGCCGGCCTGGAATCGATGTCGGCCGGCGACGTGCTCAGGCTGTCGCCGATCGTGCGCCGGCTGCTCAACGACAAGATCCATCCGGTGCATCCGGAGAATCCAACCATCAAGGGTGTGAGCCACGTCATGTGGACCGGCAAGCCGCGCGACAAACGAGCCCATGCGCGCAATGCGGTGTTCTATGGCGACAAGGCGATCGACCGGTCTCCCTGCGGCACCGGCACCTCGGCACGCATGGCCCAGCTCGCCACCCGCGGTGACCTCAAGGAAGGCGACGATTTCGTGCACGAGAGCATCATCGGCTCATTGTTCGACGGCCGCGTCGAAGGCTCGGCCCGCGTCGGCAATCACGACGCCATCGTGCCCTCGATCGCCGGCTGGGCGCGCCAGCACGGCATCAACAC